>JAHJDQ010000040.1 GCA_018812355.1 Nanobdellota archaeon
ATCACCCCCCGTAACATCGAAACAAACTTTTCTTGCGAATGTTGATGACGTTGATCAATTAAATTATTTGATTTGATTTTTTCATTAACTTCTAATCGTTTCAATTCAATGTAGGCTGCTAAGGGATCTTCTTTCAACCGTTTAGAAATGATTCGCTGAAATTTAGCATAACTCCCAGCCAAATAACGTTCATGCTCTGGGTTGGTAACCAAATGAGTGTAACCATAACGCTCCTCCTGACTTAGTTTTTTGTACAACCGCGCTAACTCAACCAGTAATGAAGTTTGCGAGAAGTCATATTCATACTCCCTTAATTGCGTGAGTACAATAATGTTTATACCAGAATTTTTCATCAACGACTCAACAACTCTCGCCATACATAACTCACTGTATTCAATCGAGGGCGGAAAGGGACAATTCTCCATACTTAGTTTAAGGATCTTGTTCTCTCCTTCATGATAGGTTTCTGTTTCAAAACAGTCCTTTTGCACTTCTTCTTTTTTCATATTTTATAGTTTTGTTATCTTTCTTTTTATTAATAGTTTTCTATTGTCTTGTTCTATATAGGAGTTGCTTTCCTCCAAATTGAATTAAAATAATCTCGATGCGCCTTAGATAAATCTTTATCTTTAATGTTAAGTATAATTCTTTCTTTAACTTGTTTTAAGGCAATTAACGATTCCTCACCATCTTTAATTAATAAAGAAAAATTCTTGAGAGGATAATATTTTATTCTCACACCTAACGCTTTAACTTCCGCAATTAAATCTTTATTATTATCCCCATAATTAGTTAGAATATAATGACAAACCACCTTCCTCTTCCTCGCTTTCCTCAAGGAATGGATAATATCAATCATCGATTGCTGAGAACCACTACCAATTAATAAAAATTCTTGATGAGCAGTTTCAATTAATCTCTTGCCAATAATATAACCTTGCTTCCTACCGCCGTAAATCTCTAAAACTTCCTTTTCTTTGTTAATTACGCCAATTTCCTTTACAGCAGCTAACTCTTCGATTGCTCCTTGTTCTATTTCTTCCCAAATAACTTTCTTTAAATTAACATAATGTGTAATCGCAACTTCTGGATCGACCGCTTGATAGATTAACGGTTCTTTTTGTAAGATTTGTACAAAACCCTTCTCACGCAATGATTCTAAATTCCGATAAACAGAAGTCGGCGGAACTTCTGCCTTTTTAGCAATATTTTTGCCTGAAAGAGGACCAAATTTAACTAAAACAATGTAAGATTTTGCCTCATATGGACTCAGCCCTAGTTTTTTTAGCTTTATTATCATTATATCTATTAGTAGCAAGATACTAATAATAGTATTTAAATGTTACTAATAAAAATAAAGCAAAATATAGTAAAATAAAACCAACTCAACTAAAATAAAACAACCATACCACTCTACAATACTCACACAACTTTATTATATTCTTTTTTATACTAAACAAATAATGACTAAACCACCACCAACTCAAACGCAAGATTTTGATCAAGCAAAGATGTATTTATGGGTGAAGAGCTTAGAAGGCAAGGCTAATAACTTAGTTAGAGAAATAAATCTTCTCAAAAACGATTTCATTAACAAAAATAATAAACTAAACAAAGAAATTAAAACTCTTAACACTGATCTTACCACAACTAGAAGAACTTTAGATCAAACTGAGCAAAAGATGAACTTAATCATCAAAGAACTAAAGAAAACTGCCGGAGCAGAAGAAGTTGCTGTTTTAAAAAAATATATGGAATTTTGGAACCCAACAACTTTCGTTACCCAAAAAGATTTGGAAAAGGCACTCCAACAGAAAGAAATAAATAATCCAAAAAAATAAATAGTAAAAAAGGTGATCACAAAATGTCTCCAGATTTAATATTAGATGTAAAACAATTACGTAATCAAGGCTTAACCGACAGTCTGATTATGGAAGAATTAACTAAACAAGGTAATTCCCCAGAAACAGTCCACCAAGCGATTACCCAAGCTGACGTTGGTGAAGAAG
This sequence comes from Nanobdellota archaeon, assembly GCA_018812355.1. Classification (GTDB taxonomy): domain Archaea; phylum Nanobdellota; class Nanobdellia; order Woesearchaeales; family GW2011-AR9; genus JAHJDQ01. The sequence continues at coordinate 2,010 of JAHJDQ010000040.1, forward strand.
AAATGCCCGCACAATTTTCGGCAAGACCTTCTCCTGCTTTTACAGGCGGCCCACAATCAACTACTGTTCCTGACGCTAATATTTATGAACGGATTGAAGAAATTGCCGAAAGCATGATTGATGAGAAATGGGATGAATTGTTGGCCGAAGTAAAAAAGATTGTTGAATGGAAAGAATCGATTGAAGAGAAACAAACCAAAATTAACCATGATGTTGAGAAACTAAAAGAAGACTTTAAAGTACTTCATCAAGGCGTTTTAGGTAAGTTAGAAGATTACGATACCAGAATGAGTGACGTTGGTACAGAACTAAAAGCAGTTGGCAAAGTATTCAAAGATGTGATTCCTGAATTTGTAGAAAATGTTAAAGAACTTTCTAGTATTACAAGAAACGCAAAAAAATAATATAATCATCTACTTTTTTTAAAATTTATTGTTCTTTCGCAGTTAATAATGCTACTGCAAAGATGGCAATTCCAAAAATTGTTATTAATCCTAAAACTTTTGGATTGACAATGATTTGTGTAATATTAGAAGTAAAATCGCTCGTTGCCGAACCGCCTTCCCGATCAATAACATCTGCTCCTTCCTCAAAAGAAAATTCTGTAAATGATTGTCCCAGAACATGGGCAAAGGAAGCCATTAAAATCACTAAAGCTACCCCAATAATCGCATTCCTTAAAGTTCTGTCTTTGATGGCATTAGAAAAATCTGCCTCCTTCGCTCCCATTATTTGAAAGAGTAAGATAATCAAAACAAAAAAGATAATCGCGATTACAAACCAAGGAATCATAAAGTTAATCATGTCAATTAAGGTACGGGAAAGTAACATCATAAACGCAACAGCAATCGCAATTAGTGAATTAATCCCAACCGTATCACCAATAACTTTCGTCTTTTGCAAAATTGCAAAAACAATCGCGAAAACTAAGAGCATCGGAAAGATAAAATCAAAGTACTGTAAGATTCCCAAATCAAGGAAAGTAGCCATCATAAACCACCCCGTGATTTATGAGGGCTTCCAAAAAACATTTGTTTTTTGTTAGCCATTTTTTAAATTATTTCACCCATTTATTTATTTTTTTCAAACAATTTTCCAAAACTTTTGAGCATTGCTGATCCTTCCGATTTCTCTTTAGGTTCGCGGACAATAAACCAGACAATCAAAGCAAATACTAAGATAATGATTAACAATTCAGTTAGTTCTGGATTCCACCAACCGAAAACTTCGGAAGGGCCTGTCCACAAGTTTAATGATGATCCAAAGATGTAAGCAACAAAACCAATTGCCGCTATTGCGATAAATGGAGCTGCAGACTTAGAAAAGTCCGTCCCAAAAATTCCCATTAACAACAATAACATGATTGCTGCTACTGCAACTAAAGAAATACTTGGTAAGGCCTCGTTCATTACTTGTACGGGATCATAACCAATCGGATATACTCCCATAATGTGCGGAACAACAAATAATAAACCTAAAACCAAAGCAATAATAATATCAAACTTCTTCTCGTCACCTAAAATTTTAGTCTTACGCATGACTGCATAAACAATCGTAAAGACCAAAATAAATGGTAGTAAAAAATCTAATATTCCGTAAGCTTGTAAATAATATCCAATGTTACCAAACAGTGCCATTTTGTAAACCTCCTTTGATGAGTATCATTCTTTTTTAACCTCTTTTTTTCTTTTTGGTTCATAAGTGATAAAAACAATAAAGGCAAGTACAACAATAAAAAATATTATTGTCGCTGCCCAATCCGCTTCCCATAACACAAAAAGAGCAAAAATGTATTGTAACCAGTTTAAAGCATTGAGAAAAATAAGCACAATACCGATAAACATAAAGACCATAAAAAATTTAATCCAACCAGAATATTGTTCTAGGGTAAATTCCTTATCCCCAAAGAAAACTCCTACTAACATCAAAAAACTTACCGCCAAAATTAAAAGCAAAACAATGTTTGCCATTACTTCATTAACGACCGCCACTAATTGCGTGGAAGCAACTACTAAAAAAGCCATCACAAAAGCAACAATTGAATTAAGATTTTTTTTTGTTAACTCTTCTCCACCAACTCGTTCTAAACCTAAAATTTTAGTTTTTTCTAAAATGGCAAAAACAATTGTAAACACTAACAAGAAAGGCAGAATAATATCATAGACCCCTAACTTCCCCATAAAATCTATCGTTCCCCTGAATACACTTTCCTCTACCATCTAGTCTATCTGCCTCATTTTTATGATAAGAATTAAAGAGTAAGTATATATAAATGTTTCTTTTACACTTAAGTTTAATTTGACCAAAAGGATTATAAATGAATTCTTAATTTAAGAATTAAGTTGGGGCTGTAGCTTAATCTGGGACGCGAGAAGCAAAGCTTCTGAGCTTTCTGCTTGCGCAGAAAAGAGCACTAGACTGAAGATACAAATCTGAAATCTAGGTGTTCGGGGTTCAAATATCTTCAGGGAAACTACCAATCTCTGGGATTTGAAAGTCCCCGCAGCCCCACCTTTTCTTTAAGTAAGTTTTATATAGGTGAAAAGATTTATTTAACAAGATGGCACAGAAAAAAAGAGGCAAAAAAAATAATCCAAAACCAAACAATAAAACATTCTGGATAGTTCTGATTGGATTTTTTACCATCTCATTACTAACTATTTTAATAACTTCACAAGTAAATCTTACTGGTAATACCACTGTGCAACCAATCTCTTTCATGAAAGCAGGTAGTGAATTAACAATAGAACCAAACGTTAACGGTGTAAAATATATTCAACTAAAAATTATTGAAGATCTAAAAAATGCCCAAGTGATTACAGAAGAAGTTGAAAAAATTAGCTGGGATTTTCAAGGTACATCTATTTCTAAATTTAAAATTTCTTCGACAGATGAAGATAAACTAAACCTGTACGAGATAACATTGAAGTTTAAAGAAGCACAACTAGACGGCATCGCTAAAGATGAATTAAGATTATACCAAGAAGGCAAAGAATTACTGACAACCCTTGATAAAATTGAAGGTGAATTTATTTTTTACACCGCTCAAACAGAGGGAATGGGCGAGTTTGTTATTGGTAAAATGGAGAAAGAAGCTGTTGCTGACGTTATTGAACCAGAAGTTATCCCAGAACCCAAAGCACAATTGGAAGAACTTCCAGCATTGGTTGAAGAAGAATCAACTCCAGAACCAACTGAAGTAGAAGAAAAAAGTTTCTGGGAAAAGATAGCTAATTTCTTTAAGAACATTTTTAGTTAATTTTTAGATCCATGATATAATCAACTAAGTTGTGACTACCCATCCATTCTAATCTTGGCCCGTCAAAACTTTCATTCCAAGGACGAGCATAGGCAATAGCGTGAACATCAAATTCTTGAGCTTGAATTAAATGAGGAATGTGATCATCTACTAATGCAATTGCTCCTCTTCGTTTAGCTAATAATCCTTTAGGCAATCTTCCTTCGTAACCTTTTGAACTTCCATAACAAACTTCAACAATACCAACTTTTCTAACTACCCTTTCTGTAACTCCTTCAGGAACTCTACTGGTACAAATTATGGGAGTACGTTTGTAGTGAATTAATCTTTCTATGCCTTTAACAGCTCCAGGAAGGTAAGGAATTATTTCTAAAACTTTTTCATCTTTACCTAACTCCCATAAAGCTTTAGCGATTTCTTCTCCAACAACCTCTACCCATTGATCATATTCAGTAGTTAAATCTCCAAACTTTAAATTTTGACCATATTTTTGATTAGCAGTATCAATAATAAACTCCATTGTAGCAAATGTAGTATCATCACCATCTAAAAATATTAACGAATCCATTTTAATAACTAAAACAAAGAGTTATTAAAAAATAAATATGTTTTCTAAAACACACTTTAATGGGGAAAAAAAGAAAAAAGAATTAGTGTCCGCGGCAGTCAGTGCAGTAATATCTGTTAGCATTAAAAACCACAATTCGCTGACCACATCCTTTACAACACCTCTGTATTTTAAATTTTTTAACTTCTTGAAAAACGTGTTGTTTCAGTTTTTATCACCTTCTTTTTTTTTGTTTACTGTTTACTCAGCAGAAAGTTTAGAAAAAAATCATCTTTCCTTCACCTTCTTTTTTTACACAAAAACCCAATGTGTTCGTCGTTAGGAGTAAAAGAAGTATATAAACTTTTCTCTATTATGGGCTGTTTTCAGAGGAAAAATAAGAAATATACTCCTACAGCAACCATCGCTAACCAGACATAATTATTCCATTGCAATATTTTTTTGCCATCAAAATTACCGAAGGGAATTAAATTAAAAAGTCCTAACCAAAAGTTAATTTGAAAACCAATTAAAAAAATAAAACTTCCTGCAGGATACAAAAAAACCAATCCCAGAAAGATTAATCCTAAAACAAAATTAGTTGCTGGTCCGGCTAAACTAATTATTCCGTTCTCTTTTCGAGTAATCTGCCCGGCAATCATTACTGCTCCTGGAGCCGCAAAAATAAAACCTACTAAAGCTGCCAATCCTACTGCAAGGTATAACATTTGATCAAACGCTCTAAACTCCGCTACACACCCATAACGTTGTGCGGCAAATTTATGAGCAAGTTCATGTAACAAAAAACCAATCCCAGCCGTAAACAAGGAAATTAAAAACATCACTCCAAAACTTATCGAAAAAATATTATTGATTTTTCCGTTAAGTAAAGTTATCCCTGAAAATACTAAAGCAAAAGCTAACGAAATTGCTAACCACGCTTTGGCAATATCAATTAACTCCAGTTTAGAAGTTTTTAGTTTTCCGATTCTGATTGTTTTATACATTTCTCACTGACTTCATCAACTTCTTTCTCTAATTCTTCCATCTTTTCTTTAAGAATCTGTTTTAATTTTCTGGCTTCATCCTCTACTGTAACCAATAAATCAAGATCAGAAAAATTTTCTTTGGCACACTCTTCACAATAATAATCAGAAGTATCTTTAATTTTATGAGTTGCTTCTTCACTGCAAATAATACATTTTTTAACCATGTTATATAATAAAAAGAAGCATTATTTAAAAAGATAACGGAAGTTAAACAGAACTTCCAGAGCCAAAAAAAATATTTTTTGTTAAATGATCAAACCCTTAATGAAAAAGTAATCTTTATATAACTTAATAATATTCATTTAAAAATGAATTATTCAGGTAAAAAATCGCGTCTTAAAACCGCTTTGGTTCTTTCAGGAGGTGGTTCATTGGGAGCGTTTGAATTAGGAGCGTTAAAAGTTATTCTTAATAAAATAATTCCTGATGTCATTATCGGAACTAGTATTGGTTCACTTAATGGTACTATGGTTGCTTTAGGTGCACCACTTGAAGATATGGAAAATTATTGGAAAGCAGCCAAAAAAAGTAATGTTTTCCCTCTAAATTAAAAAATCTTTTTTAAATTACATCTGGCTAAATCAATTTACTCGAACCATAAATTAAAACAGACAGTAGAAAAATTAACTTACCGGAAAACTTTTGCTGACTGTAAAATTCCGCTTTATATTAATGCTACTTATTTAAAAAATGGAAAAGAAAAATTTTTCCAGCACGGTTCTCTTGTTGATGCAATTATGGCTAGTTGCGCAATCATTCCTTTACTTCCCCCTTATGAAATCAAAGGAATTAAATATGTTGACGGAGGATTAAGTGATTTTATTGGTACGGACCAGGCCAAAAAATTAAATTGTCAACAAACCATCATCATTAATCTCGGTTACCATGGCGAAGCTAGACGTTATGAAAAAGGTCTCTTTCATCTTAGTGAACATATTATTAAATTTCTTGCCTATCAGTCAACCCAAAAAGAAATTGAGTTGGTTAAAGATACTCACTTAGTCCTGATTGAAGCAAAAAAAATCGAACATATCCATTTAACAGATTTTTCGTACACAAATCTCTTAATTAAAAAAGGAATCAAAGCCGGTCAGGCTGCCTTAAAAAAGATTAAGATGTAAATTTTATAACAAATAATTCTTAATTTCTTCAATCTCTTGATTGGTTACTGCACAACCGTTTGCTTTGGTTGCCCATAACACTGCATCAACTAAAATATTCCTTCCCTGTTTTAATTTTGGCACAAAAGAATTCAACAATCCTAATTTATATGCCGTACTCACCAATTCAATTGAACGGATAATTTTCACTTTTTTAAATTGTTGACTAAATTGTTTAATTTTAGATAAATCAACTGTAACATTACGATGAAAGCGCATTTCTAACAGTTTTTCCATCTCACTACTTTCTTCAATCAGTAAACGCAGAGTTCGTTCATCCATCACCACAGCATCTGCACCCATTTCTAAAGCTACCGTAACTGCTTCTAATTCTCCTTCCTGCACCACATCCATCGTCTTATTATTAATCTTAAAAGCACTATTCGTAAATAGTTTCAAATCTTTAACTTTTTTATGTGGAACATCGCTATAAATTTCCAGCACACCATCATTAATTAGTTTCATTACTTGTAAAGCTTCAAATTCAAAACGTTTAATTTTAATTGGCCGATCAACTAATTCAAATTTAACAGCAGGAGTAATATAAAATTTACCTCCATACTTCTCTTTCAAGATGGGCAGAATCCAGTCTAACCTCGACAGGACTAAAGTAATAATTGGTCCGGTGTCAAAAAAGATCGCTTTCATTTTAAACTCCAAATAATTTAAAGGCCGTACCTATTCTCTTTATTGCCGATATTTTTTCATGATGTTCACTAAAAAAAGTTGTTTTTCCTGCATATCCTTGCAAATCCCAGTTAGACAATCCCATTAATCCTGCCGCCTGTCCAATGGAAAGTCCTTTTTTAAGTAAGATTGCACTTTTCTTTATTCTTGCAGCCTGTAATACATCTTGTAAGTGAATTCTAATTTTAGCATTACACTTTCTGACAACATCAAACAAAATTTTAATACTCCGATTATACCTTCCAAACTGATTTTGTTGCAAACCACTCTGGGCCGATTTTAATTCTTCAAGAATCTTTTCATGGCTCTGTTTTGGAACAGAATTAATCACTTTAGAGAGTGAATAAATAAAGACAGTCATCGAAACAATGTCCAAATCTTTATACAAAGCGACATCCTCAATCACTTCATCACTTAAATCTTTCAAAGCTTGTCCATCTCTAACATCTTTCTGTTCTAAAATGTTGATTGTTTTATGTAATGTTTTAAGAAGACTCTTTTTAATTACCTCTTTCATATGTTTAAGAAGTCTTTTTGTTTTTATTAAAGTTTGGGTTATTATAATCAGTCAAGTTAGGTGAGGAAGCTAGCGCCAAAGGAGGCGCACGAGGACGACTTTAGAAGGAACTCGTAATCGCGCCGTGCCCTAGCTTCCTCAAAACACAGAAAACTTAACTTAGCCGAATAATTATCAACAATCTTGCATAATCTTTAAAAGAAATAAGAACTTCATTATTATTTATGGCCGAGACAATTACAGATGACCTCCCTACTCTGATTATAAAAGTCGCTGCAAATCTTACCGGAGAAGCGAAAGATGTTTTTGAAGCTGGAATGAGACAACAATCCAAATTCCTAAGAGAAGGATTCTCTGATCAAAGGGAATTAAGAGGATTTGTGCAAGCTTTGGACCAACCTTTAGTTTATGATTTAGGAAAAGAATTATCTGGAGAAGAGCTAAGATATGCTATGCTAATCTTGCTCCAAAAAGCAGCTATCGGACCGGAAGCAGTCTACGAACAAGCACAACTATATTTTGAAAACCAATCGGATACTTTTTAGATAAATTTTTAAATAGAACAAATCAATTTAAATTTCTAATGGGCTAGTAGCATAATCTGGTACTTTACGTAAGCAATTTACGCTTAGCAGAAAAATGCGCACGGCTGGCAGCCGTGAGATTTCGGGTTCAAATGTCCTTGAATATAAGATTCAGGAATGAAAGTCCCGACTGGTCCACTTTTTTTCTAAACCAAAACAATAATCACAATCCCAACAACCAAAAAGAAATCAAATCCTAATTCAAACCAACTTTCTTTCACAAAAAACTTACCAATCTTAAACTGTAAATATTTCTTTTTCTTCAAATGAACATAATCTAATAATAGATGAGAATAATAACCAATTGCTTTTGCTAAAGCAATCTGCCAACTGAAAAATAAAACAATAATAAATAATAGGGTCAACACTAAAAATCCTTCTCTGTGATGAATAAAACTACGCTGATAGAACCGATGCAATTTAGCTGAATTGTTCCAAGTTGCTTTTAATGACCATTTGTTTGTTTTTGCTCTAATTATATGTTCAACATAATGGTCAGCATCAATTAACACTCCTACAATTCCAGAAGCTAAAGCTAACTTCCAGGACAAAACATTTAACTTAACCAAAATAGCACTAATAAAGAACGGAAATAAAAAATGTGTTTGCGGATACATAAATTACAAGAAATTATTTAATGTATTTATGTTTTTTGAATAAAGTATGAAATTAATCCTAATTAGACACGGAGAAACCGAAGAAAATGAAGCTGGAATTCATCAAGGGTGGCTACCCGGAAAACTAACCGAAAAAGGCATCTATCAGGCAAAAAAGCTTGCTGAGAGACTGAAAAATATTCCTATCAATATTGTTTATACTAGCAATTTACAACGCTGTCTAGACACAACTAAAGAAATAACAAAATTAAAACCAAACCTTAAAGTCATTACAGAAAAACTAATCAGAGAACGTAACAAAGGGGAATGGAATGGTAAGCATAAAGATGAAATTGACTGGAATACAATTCCTGGTGAAAAGTTTAATCAAAAACCGCCAGGTGGAGAAAGCTTACAAGAAGCATTGGAAAGAATGAAAAAATTTCATCAAAACTTGTTAAAAAAACACCAAAATGATACTGTTTTGGTTGTTTCCCATGGAGGGGTATTATCATTGTATAGAAGTTTTTTACTTAACCAAGATATTGAAAATTGTTTTCAACAAAAAATACCTAATACTGGACTTACAGAATTAGAAATTGATCATGAAGGTAATGTTAAAGTACTCACTTTAAATTGTAACAAACATTTATAATCCTTAAACTTTTACTAATCACATGGCTTTAGCAGTAACTCATATTATTTTAACGATTGTCATTCTAGATTTGTTTAGACACTATGTTTTTGGTAAGAAGAAATTCCCTCGCTATTTATTAGTAATTGGCGGGATTGCTGGATTAGGTCCTGATTTAGACATTCCGATTAGTTGGGTTTATAGTTTATTAGCCGGAGTAAAAGCTAATTTTCACGGCACATTCACCCATTCTTTAATTTGGCCGCTAATTTTTCTAGGAATTGCTTTAATCTTACATTACAAAAAAGAAATGAAGTGGGCAAAAATATTTTACGTCATCGCTGTCGGTTTTGTTTTCCATTTATCTCTCGACTGTCTCTTTGGCGGCTATAAAAGTTTCTTATGGCCATTCTTAGTTGCCCCAAACTTTTGCCCGGAATGGGGGATTATTAATTATGCCGTTAGTATCGATGCCCTTATTTTAGTTCTCTGGCTCGTCCATGAAGAAATCCATAAAAAAATTAAGGATTATATTTAGTTTCTAGAAAATATATGGGGCCGCGGAGATTTGAATTCCGTAACTCTTGATGAATTACTCCGGTTCCACGACTTCTGTAAGTAAATACCCCAGCCGTGGGTGATATCTCTCAGAGCATTACGCTCTTCCAAGCTACACTACGGCCCCAATAGAATTAAAGAAAAAAGAATTCTATAAAAGTGTTTTCACTCTAAACGATATTCTGTTGGAGCAAGACCTAAATCACTTGCTAAATAAACAATCGCCCAATCTCCAGAATCACTTATCCCTACAGAACGACTCTTCTGAAATCCAGCATCCAGTAATTTATCAACCAATAATTGTCTAGTTTCAACACAAGAATCCCCCTGTAATTTATGTAATTCAACTTTCAAAGTTTTAGTTTTATCGACAGAATCGTCGTCATTGTCCTTAGCAAAATAATCCCTCATCCGAAAATTATCACAAAGTCGTTCACGAAATCCACCATAATTACTGCTAGTTATCGATTGTCCGAAATATTTTTCTAAAATACCATCTAACAAAACTTTAGCCAAACGATTATCCCCTGGCCATTCTAGTTTTTGTATTAATTTTCCTTGGATCTCACGCGCCATTATTTTTATTCCTCACTATTTAATATTATAACTGGCAATTTCAATTGATTTATTTATAAACCTATCGATTTAGAAGCGAAAATATAAGGAAGCCGTTCAACAATATAAATATTATTGTTCTTTAGTGTAATAGAATATATAAATTCCAAGAGATATATCTTATTTTTAATGTCCTTAACAGTTGATGAAGTAGTAAAAGGAGCGTTAAAAGTTCTTAAGAAATATCCCAGTGATGTATTAGTACATCGCAACGGATTAGCAACAGAAATGGTTGTTGGATGTTTTCAGAATTTGGGAATTGAATGTACAGTTGTTGATGAAAAAGAATTCAAAACAGCAACAGGTTATTATACAATTGACCTGCCCAATATGGAAGTGAGTACACAAGAACAACCAAATTACAAAGAACAAGAAAAATTCTGGAAATACGCTCCCACCCCTACACAATTATAAAAAAGCACTATTCAACAAACTTAAACCTAGGAACTTCTATTCCATCCACTTCAACCATTTCTAAAAACATTGCTTTAGGTCGAATCCAGATTGCTCCAGAACCAAACTCCGGAGAATCATACAAAGCTTTATAGACGACAAATTCACTTAAATCTTCTGAATGTCTACCTATTCCTATCACTTCATACATTTTTCCTTTAAAATGTTGATATTTTCCTAATTTAATTTCTCTCATTCAATTACCTCTCCCACAATACTTCTTAACATATGCCCAACAACTTTAACATTAATTTTCTCATTAAGAGGCAACCTTCCTTTCACCCCAATCACTAAAGGATACGTTCCCATTTGCCGGCAGAAAGTAGTTTTCCCATCATACATTTCAGTGTAAACATCTTTTAACACAGTTCCAAGAGGAACTAAACTTTTTAATAAAGGATTATCAATCTTCTGCCGAATGTCATTCCGCCACTTCCAATAATACTTTTTATTCTTACGTAAAAATTTATTCCCACCATGTTTTTGGATAAACGTATCAGGTAAAACCGCAACTTGACGCAGATTAATTCTTCTTAACAACAATCCATCCTCTATAATACTCAACAAAGCTTCCATATTATACTTATGAGTTTGTTTAGTTTCATTTAATAATCCAAAAATAATATTTATTCCCGGTAAGAATTTAGGTAACCCGTTCTCTCCTCTTTCTGCACCATACTTATTAATCAACTTAATTGCTTTCATAGCAACTAAAGGCGCTGTATTCAATAAATTAGCTTTAACAACTTCTGGATCAAAAGACTCAACTCCAAACGCAGCAATATTTCCGGAAGTACAATACTTAACAATCGCCTTAGTAATCTCCTCTCCCTCTTTACTGATTACAGAATTAGGATTAACATTATCAATATGTAACATTTCAATTTGAGAACATTTCTTTCTAATCTGTTTTAACATTTCTATCGGTCTGTCAGAAGCATAAAAATCTGCTTGTTTCCCTAACCTAAAAAATCGAGCACCTAAATCATAGTATAACTTCACTTCCTCAATAACATCTTCCATTTTTCGATTAACAAACCTATTTTTCAATGGCTCAGTACAAAAACTACACTTACCAACTTTACAACCTCTCCCTGTTTCAATTTCAATTACTCTTCTGTCCGGAATTTGGGTTATGATTTCAGTAGATTCTTTAAGAAATCCATTCAATTCTGCAAAATCAAGACAATAGTCTTTAACTTCAGAAAATAATTTCAAATCCTCTTTCTCATGAAACTTTCCTCCTTCTAATTGTGTTCCATGTATCGCCGGTCCGGTAAGAATTTTCTCACATCTAATCTCTTTAAGTAAAGGAATCACTTCTTTTAATGTTCCTGGAAGAGCGGTAAGATACTTTCCTGGAACATGAACTCCCAGAATTACGACAAGCCGATTAGTTTTTTTCAATGTCTCTTCTGCATCATTCTTAGTCAGATTATAAACTAAGATATTCGTCTTCTGCTTAACTGAAGGCTCTCTTTTTAACCCTTTATACTTCTTCCATAATCTTAAATCATCAATCGTCAGATACTTAACAGAATGACCCTCACTAATCAACTTGCCATAAATATATCTTGGATATGTTCCTAAGTACGGCGGCACCCCTAACCCAGAAGCCTCATCCGTGTAACAATCAAGTATTGTATAGTGCATAATAGATTAATTAGCATAATCTTTAAAAATACTCTGCTGTTTTCCATCTTATTGGCCCCATGGCTTAGTCTGGTAGAGCACACGTTCCATAATTGGATGTGAAACTGATATCCAGAAATTAAGTCAGCTATCGTGAGAATCTTTTGATTCCGATAAAGGTCCGGGATTCAAATTCCCGTGGGGCCATTCATTTTCAATTCTTTTAAATTTATCAATATGCTTTAAATTAGCTGGTTTTATTTCAGAAAACCATTTTTTGGACATTTTAATTCCATTAATTCTAACTCTAAAAATATCTTTCCAACCATACTTAGCACGTTTTTCAACATAAGAAGAAAATCTAAAACCAAGCTTAGTTAACATATCTTCTAATTGTTTGGCGAATTTTTTAGATATTGTAGCCATTTCTACCCTAGGATAAGGCCGACCATATTTATTTTCAATATACAAACATCCATCTGTATCAAAATATCCCCTTAGAAAACATTTAATTAACTCTTCATTGAGAGTAATTTCAAAAGGAGCTAAAAATTCGATTTTTTTACCTAAAGGTAAACCAAGAACTTTACTTTTATAATCTACTAATTTGTTTGACCAAATTTGGAACCCAAATACTCCACAAGAAGGCATTTCTCTTAGATTAATATCAATATCAAATAACTCTTTATACACTAATTTGATTCTAGTAATGTAGTGATTTTTATCATCATTAATGTGTCCTCTCAATTGATAAAAACCTTTACCTTTGTAGTAATTCATACTTCCATCTCCAAGATGTAAGCCAATCTCCTCTGCTAAAAGAGGTGTAATCTGCTTAGGGAATATTGAGTTATTTTTCATTTTTACCATCTCCAATCTTTTCACAATCTTAAAGATTGGAGTTTTTAGTAAAAGAGCGAGTCAAGCTAAACTCACAAAAAACTTTTCTTCATTAGGAAAAAGTTTTTGTTAAGAGTTTTGCGTCGCCTCTTTTTCATTTATTCTTAAGAATTTATTAGTATATAAACTCTACCCGCACTTGTCCAGTGGGTAGTGGGTCTAAGACCCGTGGGGCCATTCATTTTAAATTTAACCATTCCTCTTTCTAAATTATTATAAACTTGACTTGGTATCAGTTAGATCATGAATTTAAAACAATTTACTACTTCTCTTAAAAGAAACCTAAAAGATCTAAAAGAAAGAAAAGACTTTCCAAAAGCACTTGCTTCTAAAACTAGTCTCAACGGAAAACTGCATCATTTACCGGCAGAAATTAAGAACTTGCCAAAAAACACTTACCTGTTTATGTCAGGACCTCCTGGAAGAGCTAAAAATATTGCAGAAAATTGTTTTGATAATTTTGAAGAAGTTACTGAAAATTATCGTGCTTTTCATTTATATTCTGGAACTATATCAGGAATACCAGTCGCTTCAATGGCTAGCCAGATGGGTTTCGGCTCGTTAGAAATAGCTGTTCAAGAATTAGCTGCTTCCGGTAATCTTGGCGCTTTAATTCGGGTGGGAAGTTGCGGAGCATTAGCTGAACATTCAAATAAAGATAGAATTCAAGCTGGAGATCTTCTCATTGGAGAGTATTCTTCCTTTGCCCCCTTAACCGCATTATCATTATTAAAAGTTCCTTGGCACAATTCTAGACCAGATCCAACTATATTAAAAGCCATGAAACGATCCAGGGGAAAAACTGAAGATGCTCACTTTGAAGACCATATCCGGACTCATTGTGGAGGCATTTACTCAAAAGGCAACTTATATCGAGACGAACTATTCTTTGGTTCCTTCTCCAGTAATTTTTATCATACTTTAGTTAAGAGTGTTAAATCCGCTACAGGACATCTCGGCAGTGAGATGGAAGCAGCCATGTTAGAACTTATCGCTGAAGAAAATACTCAAAAGGGAGTCCCTCTTAGAGTTGGAACTTTCTGTCTTTTTGTGGGAGAAATCCGTCATGGTCAGGAGGTTCCTTATGTTAACAAAGAAAAGCTTGAAAGAGGTCAAAAAGCAGTTTATTCAATGGTTGTAAATATAACTAAAGAATTATACCATCTTGACCAAAAGATATAACCAAAACCATATTCCCATGCCTATAAATCTTTAAATAGTTGTCATTCTCGGATACTAAAAAGCAAATAGCTTTTAGGATTCGAAAAATGCATGAAAAGCATTCTTAGGATACTTACATTAACAGATGTTTGAGGGGGTATTAAAATGAAAAAAGTTGTGATGAGTTTAACGATTATAGTAATGTTTATTTTTTTAGTAGGGTGTTTAGATTATCAAGCCTATCAGGCTCTTGAGGAGCAAAATACAACTGAAGAAGATAATCTCTTGCAAGAAATTGCCCAAATCGAAGATGAACTAGCTTTAGTGGAAGAAGAGGAAGAAATTGAAATTGAAGGATTCGCAGAAGAAAATCTTTCCGAGATGGAAGATGAAAATGTTTCGGAAGTAGATGAAGAGGGAATTCTTCCAAATTTAGAAGAAGAGACTGAAGTTTTAGAAATACCAACTAGTGTTGAGGATTATGATTTTAAAATAACTGTAGATGAGAATGAAATAGCTAAAGTAAACTTAAAATTAAATGATCCTGACGAAGATAAAGTAACTTATACTTTCTCTCCACCGTTAGACAAAAATGGCACTTGGAAAACTAACTACGGTGATGCTGGAGAATATTTAGTCACATTAACAGCATCTGATGGAAAACTAACCACTAAAAGTATAATTAAATTGATTGTTAACCGGGTTAATGTTGCTCCAATAATTAAGTCAATTAAAGACATTGTTGCTAAAGAAGGTGATACAATCAAATTAGAACCGGATGTTTCAGATCCAAACAACGATCCAGTTACCTTAACTATCACGGAACCATTAAACGAAGGTTTATTTGCTTCTGATCATACTAGTGCAGGAGAATACCAGATTACCGTTACCGCTTCTGACGGAGAATTGGAAAGTAAGCAAACCGTTAAGTTATCCATTAAAGATGTTAATGTTTTACCAGTAATTGATGTCGTAAAAAACATTAAAGTAAAAGAAGGTGAAACAATTAAAATTGAACCTGAAGTTACTGATTTAGATGGAGACGAGATTAATTTAACCATCTCTGAACCAGTAGGAAATGATGGAATCTGGAAAACTGATTACACTGACCATGGCAGTTATACAATTACTATTACAGCTAATGATGGTAAAGATACAGTCACTGAAAAAGTACAAATTACCATTGAAGACGTCAATAAAGCACCAGAAATTATTGACATCTACTTAGGTTAAATTTTTATTTTTCTTTTTTTTATTTTAATAAAAAGAGTTGAAAGATGGTCGCTAAGAAAACACAAATTATTTTTGGATTAATTCTTTTTATCCTAGTGATTAGTGCGACTGCTACGGCTTTGAAAACTTTTCGAGTACAAGAAACGGAACTAGTCAAAGTTTCTGTAGAAGCAATTGATCCTGACCAGGATAATCTGACTTATTACTATTCCGCTCCTTTAAATGAAAAGGGAGAATGGCAAACTGGTTATGATGACTCTGGCCAGTATAATTTAACAATTATCGCTTCTGACGGGATTGAACAAACTACCGTACAAGTAGAACTGATTGTTGATAATAAAAATCAGCCACCACAGATTATTAAAGAAAAAATAACTGTGGAAGAGAATGAAATGGTTGACTTAAAAACAACCGTGGAAGATCCTGATAATGACCAATTAACTTACCAGTTTAATCCTCCCTTTAATCTTAACGGCCAGTGGACTCCTGATTATGATGATGCAGGTAACGAAACTACTAAGTTTACAGTTAGTGACGGTCAGTTTACAACTAAAACCGAAGTTGAAATAGAAATTATTAATACCAATCAATTACCTAAAATTGAACAAATTTTTTCTGAAAAAAACAAAATTACATCCCAAGAAGATGAAGAATTAGAATTTTATGTAGAAGCAATTGACCATGATGAGGATAAATTAACTTACCTTTGGCAGATGGATAATGAAGAAATTAGTACCACTTCCTTGGGAGAATATAAGTTTGATTATGATGATGCTGGTGAACATTTATTAACTCTTTTCATTAATGACAGTTCATCTTTTCTTACCCAAGAATGGAAGATTAATGTTGAAAATAAAAATCGTCGTCCGGAATTATCCAATCTTCCTCTGACAGTTAATGAAGGCGAGAAAGTAATCTTAGATTTTCCAGAACTTGATTTAGACGGCGATCTCTTAACCTATAGTTTTGCAGAACCTCTGAATCAAGAAGGAGAATGGCAAACTGATTATGATGATGCTGGTAAATATCTTCTTGAAGTTACCGCTTCTGACGGCGAACTGGAAGAAAATTTTGAGGTTGAAATAACAGTTCTCGATAAGGACCGTGCTCCTGTCTTAACTTTTGTTGATGAATGGGAAGTTTATGAAAATGAACTATTAAAAGTAGAATTAACCGCGATTGATCCTGATGAGGATGACCTCATCATTACCATTAACAATGCTCCAGAAAATTCTAAATTAGATGAACAAACTTTTTCCTGGCAGCCAGACTATGAAACAATTAAAAGAAAGGGTGGAGCTTTCAGTTACTTGTTAAATTATTTACGTTTGGAAGATTATTTTCTTAAAAGTAAAAATATTAATTTAGATATAACAGTTTGTGGAAAAGAATTATGTAGTTCTAAAGGAGTTAAATTAACTGTATATAATGTTAATCGTCCGCCTCAATTTATTAACTTGACAGATTTAGTTGTCAGGGAAACAGAATTAGTTAAACTAGAAGCTCAGGCAGTTGATCTTGATGGAGATATTATCAAGTACCATTATGGTTATCCTTTAGGTAACGATGGAAAATGGCAAACTGATTATGATGACCGGGACACTTATTTTGTTGACATTACTGCTACAGATGGAAAACTTTCCGTAACTGAACAAATCAAATTAAGAGTAGAAAAAAACAATCGTCCACCAACTTTAGATGTTGACGATGATGAAATTATTGTTAACGAAAATCAAGAACTTCAATTCAAGGTTGAGATTAATGATCCTGACACGGAAGAATTGGATTTATTTCTAGAAAATCTTCCACTTGGTGCTTCATTTAAAGATGGAATATTTTCCTGGCAGCCAAATTATCATACTGTCGAGAATAAAACAGAAAGTTGGTGGAATGATTTTGTCAGTAGTAATTCTTACCTTAATCGTAAATATAGTAGTGACAAAAAAACATTCTGGTTAAATTTTGTGGGAGCCGACGAAGAGTTTGATGTTATCCATCCAGTAAAACTTGTTGTTAAGAATGTAAATCAACCGCCAGAAATTGTTGATTACCTTCCTACTACAGTAATTAACACTAAAATAAATGAACCGGTTGTCTTTCATGTAGCAATGAAAGATCTTGATCAAGATAAATTAGATTATCACTGGTACTTCGGCGCGAACCAATACCGAGTTAAGGATACCGATACAGTCGAGAGAACTTTTGTTGTTCCTGGTCAGAAAACTGTTCGCGTTACCGTTTCTGATGGTCGTAAGAAAATTGCTAAAGAATGGCATGTTAATGTGGAAGGCGAACTTGTGCATACCCAACCAGCTCACTTTCAAGCTGTTCAACCTGCTTCTGTTGGTGTTTATGTGATTAATACACAACCTAAACCAAAAATTGAACCAGTTGTTATCCCACAACAAATAGACAACTTCACTTTAAAGACTTATTATATTGAGGGTTAGGTTTATTGTATGATTCATATCATGAATGTTATGTACAATAAGAGCCCCTTTTTAAAATATAATATTATCCTTTTGGTTTTCGTATCCATTTCCCAATGTAACCATATTTAAGTTCAAGAGCAATCACCAGAATAAAAAAAACAGATATTCTAGCTATTACTAATGGAATTTCTCATTTTAAAATGGTTGTGTACATTAAAAGATTAATTGTTATCAAGTAAATTAATGATAAATAAATTATAAAGTCAGTAAGAAGTTTAGAACGATTTTCGTGTTGAGTAATATCATAATGATCTTCTTTAGAAAGCAAAACGATATTGCTTCTTTTGTTATTTGTCTTATCTCCATCAATATGATGAATGTGTTTATCTTTAATTGATTCTTTTCCATATTTCTTTTCGGCAAGCCAGCGATGGACATATTTCCCAGAATTTTTAAAAATCAAATATCCTTCCGAATTTTTCTCTGTTTTTGCTTTCACAATAGTATAAAGTCGCTTAGATATTTAAATCTGACTTCTTTTGGAAAGGATTGTTTACTTTCTCACTCCATTATACACCCAACACCTTTTTATACTAAAAAATAATCCTTCTTCCATGAAATCAATTAATCAAGAAATAAACCAGATTCTTAATAAGCACCTTTCTATCCAGAAATCATTAAAGAGAAGAATTATTAACATCAGATCGTTAGCTAAACATATTATTGAAGACTACGGTTTAAAATATTCTTTAGATGCTGTCATCTCTGCGATTAGAAGATATGATTTAGAACATCTTTCTTTACTAGGCTCGAAAGAAGCCGAAAAATATTTCTCTAAAATGATCATTCAAACTAAAGATAACGTCGCTAGAATTGTTTTAAAAGACCGTGCTTTTAAAGATGTCTGTGCTGATTATTTAGGTAAAAGAATCCTCAAAGCTAATTGCCGCATTCTTAAATCAAAAGAAACGATTACTTTAATCGTTGCCCAAAAAGATTTAGAACAGAAATTAAGTTTATTTAAACCAACAGACATTTCTAAAACCCAAAAAGACCTTTCTGAGATTAGATTACAGTTTCCTAAAGATATTAGTAATATTAAGGGTATTTTTGCTCGGGTTGCTTCCGAACTAGCCACGCGTGATATCAACATTGAAGATGTTTTTTATGGTTTTCCTGATATTCTTATTTATGTAAAAGAAGATTCTTTAGTCAAAGCCCATCAGGCGTTAAGAGAGATTAAGAAATAAAATTAAGCAGCTTGTTGTAATTCCTTTTTTTGATCTCGATGATAACCATCACGCATCTCTTGAAATGCTTGTTCTTGAGTCATCATTTGAACTTCTATTGCCCTTAATGGCTCCGATCCGGGATTAGCAATATAAAAAGTCTGGTGCATTACACCATATTTTCCATAACCAGAAGGTTTTGGATTAACATGATAATTTTCTAGTTCACCAGGAACAAAACTAATTCCTAAACTGTTCGCTAACTCTCCTGTTTGTTGTAAATTTCGTTGGATCTTGTCTAAAGTTTGAACATCAGTATTATCTACTAAAAATCTTACTCTTAACAAATCCTCGACTGAATAAGACTTAATTTTTCCTTTTCGGAGATCTTCACTTTTTATCCTAACTTTTTCAACTAAACCTGCAAAAGTTTTCATATCAGCAATAAGACTTTCAAAGGGTAAAGTTGGATCATTCATTACATACTTAACAGAACTTTCCCTCACCGTCCCATTTTTATCATAAGCTTTTTCTATCGTAAAATAACCATCATCTTCACCAGTATTCAGTCTTAATTCAGGATAATGATTTCTTAACATTAATTCAATAGCAGAATCAAGTTGTTGTCTTTCTTTTTCAAAAAATCTTTGCGCTTCTCGCTCTAAAGATTTTTTTTTATAAGGATCTTTAATCATTAAACTTTGTTTAACTAAAACATCAACAGGTGTACCAGGACAGACATAACTTAAATCTACACTAGTAGCCACTTGTCCCGGAAATTGTATTATTTCTGCTTTCATTATATTTAAACCCTTGCTTTTCTTTACTCACTTAAGAGTTTCAAACATATACATTATAATTAGAAAGTTACTTATAAAGCTTGTGACAAAAATAGTTAAAAGTAGTTGTTTTTGACATATTTTGATATATCTTGACATAAACAACAAGACAATAAACTTAATAAAAAACAACAGAAAAAAGTAATAAATGCTCGATCCACTTACCAAATTAGCCTTAGAAACAATTGAAAAAAATAAACAAGCAATAATTTTTGTCCCTAGTAGAGCATCAGCAGAAAAAACTGCCGAAGAGATTGCTAAACTAACCTCATTTAATCATCCTGAATTTGAACAAATCGTCCTAAAAGCTGCCTCAACTCCAACAAAACAATGTAAGAGACTAGCTAATATCATCAAAAAAGGCATTGCCTTTCACCATGCTGGATTATTACAAAAACAAAAGAACCTCATCGAACAAGAATTCAAGAACGGCAAAATAAAAATCATTGCTGCCACGCCGACTTTAGCCGCTGGGTTATCGCTTCCTGCTTTTAGAGTAATCATCAAATCACTTAAACGCTATTCAGGAAAATGGGGCATGGACTGGATCCCTGTTTTAGAATATCTGCAAATGGCTGGCCGGGCGGGAAGACCAGAATACGAATCTTATGGCGAAGCAATTTGCCTTGCTAAAAATGAAGCAGAAAAAGAAGAGATTTATAACACCTACATTTTAGGCGAACCAGAAGAAATTTATTCTAAGCTTGCCGTTGAACCAGTCTTAAGAACTTATCTTCTCTCTCTTATCTCTTCTGGAATAATTAGAGATAAACAATCGATGCAAGAATTCTTTGGGAAAACTTTCTGGGCCCATCAGTTTGAAGATATGGATAAATTAAATGAGATTATGGAAAGAATGTTAGGTTTATTAGAGGAATGGGAGTTTGTTAATATAAAAGATCAGACAAATGATGAAAATAGTAATAGTAGCAATAATAATGAGTTTATAATAGCAAGTGAACTAACCAAAAAAAATAATCATGACGACGGAGATAACAATAAACTTCGTCCAACTTTACTCGGAAAACGAATCTCAGAATTATATCTTGATCCATTAACAGCGAGACATTTATTAGATTGTTTGAAAAACTACAACCAAAACAAAAATACTTTCTCATTATTACAAATGATTACCCATACGCTTGAAATGCGTCCTTTACTAAGAATCAAAGTTAAACAACAAGAATATATCCAAGAACAGTTGGTTAAAAATTATGATCTCTTATTGGAAAAAGAACCTTCCGCTTTTGATTTAGAATATAAT
>JAHJDQ010000041.1 GCA_018812355.1 Nanobdellota archaeon
AAAGATGCAGGTGTAGATGGCGATGCTCAACGAATTTCACAAATAACATGGATGATTTTCCTAAAAGTATTTGATGATAAGGAAAAAGAATGGGAATTAGAAAATAATTATAAATCACCAATTCCAGAAAATTTCAGGTGGAGAAATTGGGCAACTGATACAGAAGGAATCACCGGAGATGAATTACTTGATTTTATCGGGGAAATGTTCAAAACATTAAAAGAGCTTTCTGTTGATAACGATCCTAAAGGCTTTCTAGTAAGAGAATTATTTTCTGATAGTTATAATTATATGAAGTCAGGAACATTAATTAGGCAAGTTGTCAATAAATTAAATGAAATTGACTTTAACAAAACTGAAGATAGACATTTATTTAATGACCTCTACGAGAAAATATTAAAGGATTTACAAAGTGCAGGAAACGCCGGTGAATTTTATACACCAAGAGCAGTAACGCAGTTTATTGTAGATATGGTAAATCCACAATTAGGTCAGAAAATTTTAGATCCTGCTTGTGGTACTGGTGGTTTTCTTATCTGTGCTTTAGAGAATCTAAAAAAGCAAGTTAAAAATGTTGATGAAAGAAAACAGTTACAAGAAAATCTTATGGGTGTTGAGAAAAAACCTCTACCTCATCTTCTTTGTACTACTAACATGATTCTTCATGATATTGAAATTCCAAATATTAGACATGATAATTCTTTAGCACGTCCAGTTGTGGATTATGGACCTGCTGACATGGTTGATGCAGTTGTAACTAATCCTCCATTTGGTGGAGCTGAAGAAACTGGAATTGAATTAAATTTTCCATCTGCGTTTAGAACGAGGGAAACAGCAGACTTATTTTTAGTTTTGATTATGAAATTGTTACGATCAGATGGGAAATGTGGGTTAGTTCTTCCTGATGGATTTTTGTTTGGAGAAGGTGTAAAAACAAGGATTAAAGAAAAATTGTTAGAAGAATTTAATCTTCATACTATTGTCAGATTACCTAATGGTGTTTTTAATCCATATACGGGCATAAGAACAAATTTACTATTCTTTGAGAAAGGAGAAAAGACTAAAGAAATTTGGTATTTTGAACATCCACTTCCAGAAGGATATAAAACGTATGGGAAGACAAAGCCAATTCGGATTCAAGAATTTGATCTTGAGAAAGAGTGGTGGAATAATAGGGAAGATGAGAAATTTTCTGCTCATTGTTGGAAAGTTTCTATTGATGAAATTAAGAAGCGAGGATATAATTTAGATATTAATAATCCTAATCATGGAGAAGAAGAAAAGAATCTGAGCAAAGAGGAAATAATCAGTAAAATTGAGAAAAATATGAATAGAACTCAAGAATTGCTTAAACTGATTAAGGAGGCTTCGTAAGATGCCTACTTGGAATAATGTTAAAGTTGGTTCTTTTCTAACAGAGAGAAAAAATCGTTTTAAACCAGCTGAAGCAAATGAAATGGGTTTAAAAAGATTATATAAAATTGATTTCTCAGGAAGAATTCACTTACTTGATGATAAAGAAACAAATACCGGAATGATTCTTGTTAAGAAAGGAGATTTAGTAATCTCTGGAATTAATGTTGAGAAAGGTGCAATTTCAGTATATCAAGGAGATGAAGATGTTTTAGCAACCATACATTATTCTTCTTATAATTTTGATAACTCTCAGATTGATATTGATTATTTTAAATGGTTTTTGAAAAGTCAAACTTTCAAAGAAGTTATGCAAAGTCAAGTTAGGGGTGGAATTAAAACAGAATTGAAACCAAAGAATTTTTTACCACTTAAAATTGATCTTCCAGATTTACCAACTCAAGAAGCAATTAGAGATAGAATTAACAATGTTAGTGGCGAAATAAAAGAAGTTAGTGGATTAAATATCAAAAATGAAGATTATGTTAATAAACTTCGTCAATCAATTCTTCAAGAAGCTGTTTCTGGAAAACTTGTTCCTCAAGATCCAAATGACGAACCTGCTTCTGTTCTTTTAGAGAAAATAAAGGATGAGAAAGGGAAATTAATCAAAGAAAAGAAGATTAGGAAGGAAAGTCCTCTCTCAGCAATTAAAGAAGATGAAATTCCGTTTGAATTGCCTAAAGGATGGGAATGGGTGAGACTTCAAGATGTTTTTGATGTTAGAGATGGGACTCATGATTCCCCTAAATATGTTGAAGAAGGAGTGCCATTAGTAACTAGTAGATGTTTTGAGAATGGGAATATAAATTTTGAATTAGCAAAAAACATCTCTTTGGAAGATCATAAAGCGATTATAAAAAGATCTTTAGTTGAAAGAGACGACATTCTTTTTTCAATGATAGGTGGTAATCTTGG
>JAHJDQ010000042.1 GCA_018812355.1 Nanobdellota archaeon
GTTTTTGAGAAAGTAAAAAAACACAAAGTAAAAATAATTTTCCCCCCAGAAGATTTAAAATTTACTGATTATCCTTATCGCTGTTTTCATTGTGAAGACACGGAAGGTAATATAATTGAAATTGCTAATTATAAAAAGAAAACAAATTAATTATGATTAATTTTTAAACTGTAAACTAACATCACGTACTATTGAGTGAAGTTATGTTTACCTATAAAACTCAGTTATTTTTTGCGGTAATTTCTTTTCTCGCTTCATTTTTTCTGTCTTTTGTTCCACAGTCATAAAATATGGCTTTTCTCTAAAGTGCCGATTTAACTCTTCGCAATTTTCTATAAGAGAATCATCCAATGTTCCATTTTGAAGGATTTGATTAGTTGCAACTAATTTTCTTGCTTCTTCAATATCTGAATCTGTTTCGTAGATAATTGCTGTAATTTTACAACCTGCAAGCGTTAAAGCCGTTGTTCTATGACTTCCATCTAACATAAAATATTCTGCAACTGGATTTTGATGTTCAAATCTTTCAAATTCTTCAAGAAGATTAGAATCTAAATATTTTCTGACAATGTCTTTTCTTATGACTGGAACAAAAGGCACTTCTTCACCTAATTTACATTTAGAAAAATACTCGCTTAGAACGCTATCACTATGAACAGGATAATCATTTAAAGTGATAATTTGATTAGGAGTTAATTCTATCGTTTTCATATCATATAGAAATTAGGGGGTTCTTTAAATAGTTTAGCGTTCTAAATCTTCAATTATCTTTTTGAGTCTATTTATGTCTAAGTTTAACCTTTTTGAAATCTCGGATTTAACTTTTTTGTTTAATTTTCCCTGTTTAACTAATCCTAAACGCCAGACAGAATATCCAATATCTCCGCAGGTATTAAGCAAAGAAATAATCAATAATCTATTTTTACCCGTTTTTGATGTTGAATACCTATATGTTTTTAGGAAAAGTTCTTTTTGTCTAGGATTAAGTTTTAAACTTTGCATAAAATACACAAGATCCCATTCTGGAAAATTGTATCTTGAAAATTCCCAATCCAAAAGTCTAATATTTTTGCCATCATAAATTATGTTTTCTCTTGATAAATCGCTATGCAATAAGCAAGCTTCTTTTCTGTCAGCAAAAATTTCATCGTTTTCCTTGCAAAAAACAGTTACTCTTTGGAATAAAGAATCAATTTTATCTGATGTTTCTAAAGGGATGGCAGTTCTATGATTATTAACATTCCTGAAGTATGGCTTTATTGCTTTCAGCATGGAATGTTTTTTGCAAGGTTTCTTTTGTTGATGTAATTTTTTAAGCCATTTAGCCATTAAAATGATGAATTTGTCATTAAGTTTCTTTGGATATTTTCCCTCAACAAATTCTTCAATAAAATAATCATTAGGAATGATTTTGTGTGATTTATCAAAAAAATAGACTTTTGGTCCTAAGCCAGATTTTAGAGATTTCAAAAGATTATATTCTTTCTTTAAGTTCTTGAATTGAAGGTTATTTTCTATTCTTAATACATATTTATTTCCAGTTGTTTTAATAGAATAATTATCATTGTGGTTTCCACTAGCGAGAAAAGAAAATTTTACTAAATCTTCATCAAGTTTCTTACAAATTTGTTCCACTTGTATTTTAGTAATCTTCATGTGATATAGATTAAGAAGCATTTGCTTATATAACTTACTCAATTCCCAGATTAAGTTAATCAAAATTTTTTTCTCTTAATTATCTATTAAGGAATACTTATTCTCTTTAATTTCAAAATCATTCTTATCCCCAAGCATCCTTTTCAAACACTCTTCCTTAATCTCTGGAAACTCCTTACAAATTTCTTCAAAAGTTTTAGGTTCAGAAACAAGAAAACATTTCAAGATCAAAGCAATCTTAGGCCTCTCCATCACTGTTTCTTCAAACAACTGATAATATTTCCATAAATAATCATCCCGTCCTCTCTTCCCTACAAAGCCTTTAGTAATTCTAACAAATTTGTCTGGGTTAAGTGTAATGATAGCACGGATACTTAACCTATTTTCTTGAGGCATTAATTTATACAATTCCTTTGTTGTTTTAGGACCATCTTCAAGACATTTCGTAATCAGAGCATGCAGTGGCATTACCATTTTATCGCCTCTGGGATATGTTCAGTAATCAAAA
>JAHJDQ010000043.1 GCA_018812355.1 Nanobdellota archaeon
GACTGGAACTTTGACCAATGGGGTTTTTGCAGTACCGAAGAACAATGTTTTGTTTCTCCTGACGGCAGTTCCGAGAATACTGTACAAACTTTTTACGAAGGGCAAATTCCTAACTGTATCGAAAATAAAGAATATCTCTTCGACCATTACTGTGACCAAGGCAATTGGTCTTCCAGAACAAAATATTTGGCTGGCAGTTTAGTTGAAGTTGCTGAAGATACTGATTACATTTTGTACTGCACTCCGTACCAAAACGCTTTACCTTTTTTCCGCGACGACCATCAACTAATCTTAGGGGGAGAAAACTTAGTTCCTGCGGATACAGACTGCTCTTTGGACGATTTTGATTGTCTTGAAAGAACCGACCAGGAAAATGTTTATACTTTCCTCGCTAGCGTCGATGAAAATCTTATTTCGCAACAAGAAAATACCAGAATTAACAACGTCTGTATTTTAAAATATAAGAAAAGTGGTGCTTGGAAAACTGCTTTAGCGACAACTTTAAACCTGCCCATCAACAATGAAGATTCTTTCCTTAACGCTCTTTTCGAACCACAAATCTCTTTGGATGTGATTACCAGTGGGGAACTATGTGAGGAAGCCGAGAACGGTTTTGTTAAATGTGATTTAGATTCCTTAGGCAGACCGGGAGAAGATTTGTGGTACTCGCCAGAATTAAATGCCATTGTCTACGGAAAAGGTGGCTTAAATGTCAGAACTGTCTGGGGTACTATCGTTGATTTTTTCAGCAATCTTTTTGGCGGAGAATCAGAACTTTCTGATGAACACAATTTTGTCAACGAAGCCCAAAATTTCCGTGAACTTTATCTTTACATAACTGAAGACAAAACAGTCCATGCTTTAATGGAAATTTTTCCAAATAATCAAACTTTAATCGCCGAATATGAAGGCTTCCAAACTCCGTTATGTGAATATGTTCAATCTAATCGTTTAGCTATTCCTGAATTCCAATTAGAATTGTTAGAAGAAGCCGAAGGACGAGCTAAACTTGCCTGTACAGACCAAAATGAAACACAAAGAATCGAAGCAGTTGGTTCAAGAGAAGGGTTACAATTCTTATGGCCACAATTAACCGGAAAATTAAGAGTAAGTTAAAAAAAGAGGGGGTAGATCATGCCAAAAAAGGACAAGTTACTATATTCATTATTGTTGGTTTGATCATCCTGATGGTATTTTTATTTCTCATTGCTTTTAGCAATAAACTAAAAAAAAGCGAGTTACAACAGGAACAAGAGCAAATTGTTACTGGTATCATCAAAAAAGAAGCGCTAAGGCTTTACGTAGAAGATTGTTTAAAAGATGAATTAGAAGAAGGCCTTATCCTGCTCGGAAAACAAGGCCGCTTATGGCTTGGCCAACCAGGAGGTCGGAAAGCCTTTCAAGAGGGAATTACTGGAATAACTTATCCACCTCAAGAAGGCGAAGAAATATTTTACGGAATTACTAACGAACAGTATGAACAAGAAGCCGCTTACCCTTGTCAGGACGAAGAAAACCCTCCCCAATATTGTCGCTACTCTTATCCTGATACTGAGATTGGTTTTGGTAAGTTAGAGTTTAATGCCAACTCTTTTGCAGATGATCTAAAACGTTTTTTAATCAACCGCACAATTTTCTGTGTCGAAAATTATACTAAAACGAATCTTTCCAGTAGTGCAGAAATAACTTCTACTGAAATGGATCTCAATTTAGAAATCAGGAACGACGGAATTAGTGTTCTCGCTATTTATCCACTTTCTTTTACCGTCGGCCAAGAAGATTTTTTTCAATTATCTGAATTCTCTTTCTTTTACGAAACACCATTGAAACAATTCTTAGACGCCGCCATTGTTTTCCCCTTCCGTTTTGACCAAAAATATCTTGATTTTGATTATGCCGACGAAGTTAATCAAGAACAATTTGATTACGGCAGTCAGATTACTGGCAGTAATTGTGATGATGTTCAAGGAGAAAATTATTTCCTTTGCCGAAGAAATGCTTTCTCCGACGTTTTTTCTCGTCTGGGAATTTACTTTGAACAACGACCTTTAGCTAACGGCGATGACTTGTTTGTTTTCGACATTTTAAACATTCTCCAAGGACAAGAAGATCCCTATCAATTTCGCCTTGCTCGCCAGAACCGGCCGCCAGCTTTAGATTATGTTAATCGTTCTGCCTGCCCAGACGGCGGTTATGATTATTTAGCCGTCCCTAATGACGATGAATGGGGCGAGATAAATATTTCTTTATTCGCTCTCGATCCTGATGAAGACGAAGTGAATCATGATTTTAGCGCTCCTCCTGGTTTCTCTCCCACCGAGCAAGAAGGGAATAATTTTTCTATTAACAAAATAAATCTAATCGATTTAACTCCGGGAACTTACCAATTAATCGCTACTGCTTCCGATGGTTATCTTACTGACCAACAAACTGTTCGTGTTTTAGTTGACCGTCCATTACAAACAAATTTAGAACTAGCGATGCCTTATGACATTCTTTTAGCTAATGGTGAAACTCTCCCTTATGCAGAATTCTCTCAACTTGTTGAAGAGAAATTTGTTTCCCGTGAAGATCCAGTTGTTTTAGAAGTTACTTTCCCCCAAAGCACTTCCTCAGAAGATGATCGTGCTTCCGAAGAAGTAGTCTTAATTTATTTTGACGGAATTCATGAGTATGTCTTTCTCTCTCCGGCCACTTTAAATCCTAATGGAGTCATCACCACGCAAATCACTCTTCCTCAAAATGATCATCCTCCCTATCCTAATCAAGAAGAAGCAATTATTAGTATTGGCGATGCCAATTTTTTCGATATCCACCCTTTCATCGAACTAACTAACAACGGCAAATTAATTCTTGAATACAGTCTCAATTATTGCGATGAACATCTAAAAACAAGTTTTAGTGAAGTTGATCTTTCCGTTAAAGAATGTGTTCCTCATAAAAATCTTCAACATCCTTACCCTTATATGGGCGGTACGGATTTTTATAAATATGAATACAGTTTAGATGAAGAAGGTAATATTAATTATGCTGGAGGATACACCCTCATAGAAGATTTCGATCCTTTCTTAGCCTCTCATAGTTGTTGCAAATCTGACTGGACCATTCGCAACTCCGGCGAAGTTTGTTTTACTAATCCTACTCCTGGCTGCTACGGCCAAAACCCTGAATTTAGAGTACCTCCTGGCTACATTCTAGAAGAACAATTTGCTACTTGCGACGGTCTTCGTGGAAATGTTTGCGGGGGAAGACAATCTCGTTTTGTTAATAATCAATTAAGATGTGGAATTAACGAATTATCGACCTGTTATAATATTGAAGAAGCTTGTCAAGAACAGGATGCCTACAGTTATGTTACTTTAGAAGATAATTCTAAAGGCTGGTGTTATGGTACAATGGGTTGTCAGGATGTTTGTACTTCAGTTGTCGTCGATAATCGAGAGTTTGCTTTTGTCGGAGAGGAGGACCTTAATCTTAATCAACTTGCTTTAGACAATCAAGCCATAAATCATCATGGACTAGGTTTCGGTTGCGGTTGTAATGCTAACAATATTGGTCAACCTTGTGATACTAATTTTGATAACCATTTTAATGGAGTTTGTGATTCGATGGAAGGAAAAGAATCACCTGACTATTTTTGTGATGGTGATTCTCCATGAATCCTACAATTGTTGTCATTATTGGAATTATCGTCATCTTCACCATCATCTATCACGTTCTTAAACGAATTTATTTCAATCAACTGGTTGAACAGGAAAAAAGAGCTTTTCATTTAATCAGAAAAAAAAGAGCTTTGTGGTGGCTCTCACCTTTTTATTCAAACCCTCTCCGGAAAAGTAAAGTCAAACAAATGAACAGAAAAAGAAAACATAAAATAAAACAAAAGCAACGCGACAATTTTCTTACTACTGTTGGACTAAAACCAGATCAACCTACAAAAACCCACTTTCATCATTTAAAAAGTATTGTCCACACTCATCAAAAAAAAACATTAACCAAACTTCTCCTCTCAACTTGGAACAACTAGAAAAAAAGATTAAACAATGGGAACAGAATAAACCACTAAGCAACCAGGAAAAAGAAAAGATTCTTCAGGAATTAAAGAAAATTTCCTCTAAATAACAAATATACTTCTAATAACATTTATATACCCAAAGAATTTATTAAATTAAATATAAATGAGAGTAAAAAAAAGAGGACTATCTTTAGTAGCGTTAAGTGTATTGTTAATTATTTTCTCATTTCTTGCTTTTGCCGAATCTGGCTGTTATACTTACGCAGATAGTTCTTCTCTTTACTGTCAAGAAATAGATAGTTCTGAAGCTCAATTAGACTGCAATGATTTTACCGAATGTGTTTATACCAACGAATTTATTCCTGGTAGCGACTGTGCAGAAATTCCTGCTTGCCAGCAAGTTATTTGCAGTCTTGATTGTTTGCCTCAACCTATTAGTTTATGTGAATTATCAGGCGGAAGAGCACTCACTGCAGAAGAAGAACCTATTTTTTGTGATTCTGGCTGCTGCCAATATCAAATTGGGGGAGATGACCGTTGCCGTTACGCGAGCATCGGATTATTCGAATGTCTAGAAGCAGTTTCTCCTCTTGGACTTACCGAAACTGATATTTCTTTCGACACTTCTATTTTAACTCAAGATGCTTGTTTAGCCAAATGCGATCTTGTCGTAACTCCGCCGGATGATGATACTTTAGGAGCAGGAACAGCAACCATCTCCGGAACAGTCTCTTCTTCAACCGGTCCTCTCGAAGAAGCAACAGTTTACTTCCAAGGCCCAAGTGAGGGTTCAGTCTTAACCAATCTTGATGGTACTTATCAAATCACTGCTTTATCAGCAGGAAATTATACTTTAACCGCTAGTAAACGTGATTATACTCCTTCAGAAAAAGAAGTTACTCTTACTGCTGCTGAGACTCTCACCAACACCAATTTTATTTTGACATCAGCTTTGTTTCAGGGAGTAAGTGGGACAACTTTTGTTGCTGGTGAAGCAACTTATGGCGTTAGCCTTTATGTCGACGGTGTCTTTAAAGGCCTTTCTAATTATCCTGACGGCAATTTTCAGATTCGTTTAGATCCGGGTCCATACAACATCCAAGCTTCTTACCAAGATTATCAAACTGAACAAGATATTTCTATTACTACTGGGCAACTCCTCTCAGTTAATCTGTATCTCAGCCAATTCATTGGCGAATGTAGTTTAGGTGGAGAAACTCCTCAAAAAAATGTTGCCGACTTTTTCGTTTATCATCTTCCTGGCGAGGAAGCCGTTCGTTTAGAATGGTCTAAACCTTGTCCGCAAGTAAGTGGTTATGTCCTTGACAAAGTTTCAGCTGGAGAAGAACAACTTAATTGGAAAACTTTATCTCCTGCTGATAGTTATTTTGTTGATGAAGATGTGGAGTGGGGAAAAACATACATTTACAAAATAAAAGCAACTTATACTGATGGAAATTTAAGAACATCTGATCAAGCTGCTGAGGTAACAATTACTTTAGGTGACAAAAACTGTCAAGACCGTTATCATGAAAATAATCTTGGTTGGGAAACTTTTTGTTTAACTGACGATTCTGAAACAACAATTCCTGAAAACCAACTCATTTATACTTGTAATGACCAAAACCAAATTGAACCGACTGGGGTTGACTGTTCAATCAGCGGCCCGTTATACTTTTGTGCAAAAACATTCCTTTACGAAGCCAGTTGTAAAAATGCCGAAGCTTGTTCTTGGTTAGGTAATCCCTTCGGCCTTTATCACACTAGAAACACTTGTTATGGCACTGCAACCACTGAAATATCTACTGCTAATGCGGAAAACTTTTGTTATTATGATTCCTCTAATACCATTGCTGACTCTTGTCAGAGTTGTACTAAAATCAAAAGCTGTTTTGATTTCCAGAGTCAAGATGCTTGTCTAACCAACAATTGTGTTGATCAAACTTGTCGATGGGTTTCTGGAGCAGAAAATGAACAATTAATTGATTACGGTTTAATCTTGCCTGCTTTAGTTACTCCCGAAACAGGGGTAGGTTATTGTGTGGAAGAAGATTATCAAGAAGATAATCAGTGTTCTTTATGCGGACCAGAGGCAACTCTTTTTGAAAATTATTTTTGTACTGCTGATGTATGTTCGTCTTTAGGAAGATGTTTCTCTGATTCTTTAACTGCTTGCCAATCATGTGGAGATACTCCTTACGCTAACGGTTATAGTTGTTATAGTTACACCACTGAATCTGAATGTACTGGTTCTCAACCTTTAGTTAAAGATGATTATCAGCGCTTTACTCTTTCCGATGATCAATGCAGCTGGGAACGCTGTCTTTGGAAAGGCTCTAATGAAGCCGGTCCCCATTGTGTTAAAGACGGCGATGGCGATAATGAAGGGGACTGCGAATTATTTCTTGCTGGAGAAAGAGAAGCTTGTAGTAAAGATAATCTCCCTCCCAAAACTAAAGTCATTCCCGAAGGCTTACAGATTATCTCAACATCAACACCCGAACTAATTTTCCAAGCTACTGACCAGAATTCTCCCTTAGGAACTTTAGGTTATTGCTTAACCCAAATTGGTGTTAACCAACCTGACAATTGTCTCGGAGAAGCGTTTATCGAAAAAAATTATGATGGTAGAAGTACTCAAGAAATAGTTACGGTTGACTTTTTAGATTATTTCACTGCCCAAAATATGGTCATTAACGGCGAGACTTGGAAATTAAAATTTTACTCTCAAGACAAATATTTTAACCAAGAAGACCTCCAAGAAACTTTTGTTTACGTTGACAATGTTCCTCCTCCTTTCCTCATTAAAGAAAACATTACGACTACGGGAGATCTAAGCAACTTAAATGTTTATCTTGACAATCAACAAGAAGCGATGACTTGCACCTTTACTTTAAACCCAATCTTACCTTTCGGCAGTCCGCTAGTAAAAGTTAGTGAACGGAAATTTTCTGACCTTGAGATAGAGTTTGCTGATCTTAACGGAGTTCGTTTTAATTTGGAAGTAACTTGTCTTGATGATTTTGGCAACGAAAATAAAAAAACCAAAGATTATGTTTTCAACCTAGATCAAAATGTGCAGTTAGTTTATCCTCCCGAATACGGTAGTGTTGCTAGTACTGATCTTTCTTTCCAAGTACAAACTACTGTTGGCTCATTCTGTAGTCTTTACCAAGGCAACACTTACCTCACTGATTTTACTACCAACGCTGCAGGAAAAGAACATATCACCATGCCAATTACAGTTTACTCCGGTCCGACTGAAGATTTTTATCAAGTAGTTGACGATTATTCTGTCCTTTGTAAAGACCTTTTAACTAACGAAGAACATCTCGCCTATTTCCTCTTTTACCTTGACTTCACTGACGTTAGTACTAAAATCAGTTTAGAAGAACCTCCCCGAAAAGTCGAATATCTTACTGGGGATTGGGAAGAATACTTTATTGCTTCTACTTTAGTCAGTTTAGAATGTCAACCGAAAGATTATGGTTTAGGGTGCGGCGATACATATTATTGTTTAGATCAAGGTGAACATTGTCAAACCTATACTCAGCCTTTCTTCCTCAACCAATCAGCAAGAATTTGCTATTATTCGTTAAGCGAAACCGGTGGAGAAGGTAGAAAAGATTGCGGCGATTTAGTTATTGATGGTTACGGAATTACTCTAGAAAATCCAGAACAATACTTTTTTCAAAATGAAAAGTGGGGTATTACTAATGAACCAATTTTTGACTGGAAATTTTTTACCCGTATTCCTACTCTAGAATGTGGTTTTAACTGGCTCGCCGACTTCAATTATGCTACTTTAGAACCTTACAAAGTTGCTCTACCTTATGAACGTAGCTCCACTAGTAGGTACTTATTCGAACAATTTCCTGACTCTGTTTTCTCTCCTTATGCTGGAGCAGAAACAAAACTTACTTATGTTCAGTGTAAAGACGATTTACAAAAAATCGGTCCAGAACAAAAACTTTATCTCGAGTACGATCCGACCGCTCCCGAAATTGAAGCTGCTTACGCCGATCCAGAACTTTTGATTGAAGGCACTACCACAGATTTATTTGTTAACACTGATGATAAAACATTATGTAAATTTAGCGATAATTCTTCCGGAGCAGGAAGTTCTGAATACGCCACGATGGAATATAGTTTTCCAGCCGGTAACAAAAACAATCATTTAGAAATTGAACATCAAACTGAATTTACCGTCAGTGGAGTAGACGATTCTGGTAAGAAAGATTACTCTTTACAAGTTCAATGTACAAATGGAGCGGGCGATCTTTCTCCAGTCGAACCACTAGATTTTAAAGTTGATTATACTGCTCTCGGCTACATTATTCCTAGCTCTTTACAACCTTCCGGTTTTATTCCTTATCTCGATATTACTCTTTCATTAGAAACTTCTAAGAACGCTTATTGCGAATACAGTTATAATGGAACTTATCGTTCTTTTATTGGCGGAGGGAGCCGGGTTCATCAATCGGACGTGCTCCGTTTAATTGAAAAAGCTTATCAGTTTCCAATAAAATGTTTCCTCAGCGATCAAATGGTTTACGAGGAAATTAAATTCACGATAGATTTAACCGCTCCCGCGATTAGTTCTGTTGATGATTACAATTACAGCTGTGGTCAAGATTTGAGTGTGATGGTTTACACTAGTGAAACTAATCTTAGCGCCTATTACTACGAAGTGTATGATCAAGGCGTTGCTAGTATTCCTGATCGTCCTGTTCGCACCACGAGTGGTACTAGCACTTCATCTTCTAGTAATCTTAGCAATAGAACAACAAGTACGGGCCGATACTATTCATCCACAAGAACGACAAGTACTACTGCTTCTAGAACTTCGGGAACTTTAGTTTATAATGCTACCGTCGGACCGAGTCTGCCCTTAAAAATCCCTACCCCTAATCTAAACGAAAGTCATCGTTACATTATCAAAGTACTTGCCGCCGATGCTGCTGGTAATTGGGCGACAATCCCTGTGGAAAGTGATGGGGTTATCGTCACTTCTGAGAACTATTCTGCTTGCGCTCGTGACAATTCTGCTCCTCAAGTAACTTTCAATCTCAACAGTTCTTCCTGTAGCGAAACTTTAGTACAAATGCAATATAGTGATGAGATCAGTTTTAAAACATTTACTTATGGGCAGCACGCTTCCTCTACTTCCTGTCAAGCTACACAAACTTATCAGGGACAAACTTTATCTTTTGATAGTGCGGGCTGGCTTTGTTACTATGTTGAAGATAGCATGGGCAACAATTATAGTGGTAAACGCCAAATAGATTTCTCTGATCGTGATGGCGACGGAATTAAAGACGAAACTGACTGTGACGAATGTTTGAATACTGGCGCCGGAAAAGTTGTTGATGAATCTGGCTGTGCTGACGGCCAATCTAGCGATCGAACTCTCGATACTGATGGTGATGGCCTGCCTGATATTTGGGAGAAAAGTTTTGATAAAACTGATTGCTCTCTTGATTATCTTACTAAAGATTCGGATGCTGACGGTCTTTCTGACAGTATTGAAGATTACGATCAGGATGGTTATACTAACTTTGAAGAATATACGAACAGTTATAATCCTTGTTTAGCTGATTTACCGACGACAGACGAAACTGATATCTATACCTCATCACTTCCAAAAGAAAAAGGGATTGACATTTTAGCACTTATCTTTTTAATTTTAGGGATGCTCTTGGTTTTAGGTGGAGTGGGCTACTTAGTTTATTATTATACTCAAAAACCTCTCGCACCATTACAAAGACCTGCTTCTAGAATCTCAACAGTAAGACCGACAGGGAAACCAGGCGTCTTAGATAGCTGGAAACAAAAGTTATCACAACTAAAAAAATCTCGCCAGAAAAAATTATCTCAACGTCAAAGAAGTGCAGTCTTCAGTCAGTTCGGAAAAAAATCTGCTGAAATTCCTCACCTGCAGGCGGCCCTCCAAAAACGAGCTCCTCCATTAAACAAATTACACGAACTGGCCCATCACTATGCTGAAAATAAAAAAGCAATTCAACCTGGTTTACGTCAAGAAGAAAAGAGTATCTTCTCCAAATTAGATTCGATTGCTAAACAAACCAAAAATAAAGATATCAGTAAGGTCGTCAGTAAAGGCGAGGCGCAAGACATCTTTTCAAAATTAAGAACCATCAGTAAAAAGAGGAAAGCAAAATGAAGCGTCAGGGGATGGCGATTGGTCAAGTATTTATTTTCATTATTGCTGCAATTACTTTTGCCTTGATCATGATTTTTGGTTATAAAACCATCACTGGTTTTTTGGAAAGCGGGGAAGAGGTTGCTTTTGTCCAGTTCAAAACTGATTTAGAAAATTCTGTTAAAAAAATTTATACTGAATATGGTGCTGTTCGCGTTGAGACTTTTCAAGCTCCGCTAGAACATCGACAAATTTGTTTTGTCGATTTAGATTATCCTCCAGAAAAGATTGATGAAGAAATGGATGCCTTATGTGCTCTTGACCAAAATGCTTGTGATCTCTGGCAAACTGCCCGAGAAGAAGGTGGGTATGCAAGTGTTGATGCGAACGTTTTCTTAAAACCAATGGTTACTGTACCAATTAAAGTTTACAAGATCGAACTTTACAATGAAGATGATACCCAAAGATTAGGATATCACTGTTTACCCATCTCTCAGGGAACGTTTAAAATTGTTTTAGAAGGAAGAGGAGATAAAACAAGAATCACAGAAGTAGTGCAAGAATATGAATAGAATGTGAAAAAATGAAATGGTATGAAATGTTGAGTTGGGTTTTATTAGGGGTGGCTTTCATCTTATTGTTAATTGGGGTTGTCAAAACTTTAGTTTGGGGTTAATTGATTTGTTATTGGGGTGAAAAAATGGAAAAATGGACGGATTATGTGATGTGGGGTTTATTATTCATTGCTATTTTGTTGTTAATTGCTGGTCTCATTAAAACTTTCTTTTTAGGTTAAATCATGGATAATAAAAAAATAATTGTTTGGGCAGAACAAGTCTCTTTAATTGCTTTAATGATTATTTTTTTCAAAGTTTTAGTTCTCAAACCCGCCTGTTTTGATTTATTTGACGGTTATTTCACTATTTTACCTTTGTTTATCACAAAAACTTTAGAGATCTCACAACTAAAAAATTTTAAAAAATGAATAAACAAAAAAAAGCGCAGATAGAAGTAACTTTTAATTGGGTCTATATTCTTATTGCCGGAGCAGTAATTTTATTATTTTTTGTTGGAATTGTCATGAAACAAAAAACTGTTTCCGAAGAAAATTTAGCAATTGATGTTGTTAATGTGATGGGTTCAATCTTTACTGGAGCGGGAGTTTCTGAACAAACAAAAAACTTTGTTGGAACGAGTGGCTTGGCTGATTATACTTTAACGTTTGATTGTGATGAAGGGGTGAGCACCTTTGGAATCAAAGGCCAACCCAATCAGATTGAAGATAATATTCAACCATTTTTCTCTCCATCAGAACTTCAAACAACTCAATTGATTTTATGGAGCCTGCCTTACAAACTTCCTTTTAAAGTATCTGACTTTTTGTTCGTTACTTCCGTTAACACTAAGTATTTTATCATTGGTAATGATGTTGAATTTGTCAACGAATTTCTTAACGCTACTGAAGGCTTTAATGTGCTTTACATTCCACAACAGTCATTATCAGAGATCAATCCCGAAAAGAATTTTCAAGTTCGTCTGATTGATTTAAACGGTTTGGTGAACACCCAACCTGTTCCAGAAAAACTCCAATCTCTTGATGATAACAAAGTTACTTTAATCACTTTTCTTGATGATGGTAAAAAAATTAATTATTATCGAAAAGAAGATCGCAGTTGGAAATTATTGAATAAACAAGGTCCCTTACAGATTGTTTCTTTAGGCGGTGAGAGAGATGCTGCTAAGTACGCAGCGATATTTTCTGCTAATCATGAAACATATCAATGCAACATGGAGAAAGCCTTTCAACGTTTAAAATATTTGTTAGAAGTTTATGGCGGTCCAGAAATTTCTCGCGGTACTGCTGGCGGAAAATTAAAAGAAATGACTGACTATTATCTTGAAAATCCAGAATTAGGGGCGATCGGCGAGCCTTGCCTGAGTCATCTGCAGGAAGCCGATTTTAATGTCTTGCAAGCGTTAAGATTTCTCCAAGTTAAAGTCAACACTTGCTTGATTAGCTATCCTTCTACTTACTCCAGTTGCCTCGAATTAATCACTGAAGCACAAAATTTACAACAAGCCAACCAAAATTTAGGTTTTCGTGGAGATTGTTTAACTTTATACTAAAAAAATGAAATGGAAAAATAGATCAGCCCAAGTACGCATGACTGAAACAATTGCTGTACTGTTCATTTTCTTCGTTTTGATTCTTTTCAGTATTATTTTTTATTATCAGTATCAAAAAGTTTCATTCAAAGAAAAACAGGAAGAACTCTTTGCCACTAGAGCAATGGACCTCACTTTAAGAACTTTATTTTTACCAGAATTAATTTGCAGTAAAGGTGACGCTGAACCGGAAGCGAACTGTTTCGACTTAATGAAATTAAGGCATGTTAATCAAACTTTTTACGATCATCTTAATGATTACTATTTTGAATTGTTTTCTTTTTCAAAAATTATTGTTCATCAATATTATCCTGAACCTGAAGAAGAATGGGTTTTATATGACAAAAAACCGGAGAAAGAAGATCTTCAATATGATCCTACTTATTTCGTGCTTACTTTGAAAGATGAAGCAGAAGGAGAAGCACAATACAAATATGGTTATCTTGAAGTGGGGGTTTATTCATGAACCGAAAGGCCCAAATGGAGTTAATCGGACTCGTTGTTATTGTTATTCTAATTACTCTTGGTATCCTTTTTATGGCCCAGTTTGCTCTTAAAGAAAAACCGACCAAAAAGATTTTTACTCGTAAAGGTCTAGCTACTAGTACGATGTCGGCGATCATGAAAACTACTGTCGGACCGGAAGAAGGTTGTTTACTTTCTGGAAATTATCAATTACAACTACAAGAAAAAATTCTTGAGGATTGTGCTTTAAGTCCGCCCGATTCTGCTTATGCTCCTACTTATCAATGTCGCGGATTACATAGTTGCGAATTTTTTCGTACTTTTGTGGAAGAAAGATTAAACCAAACTTTAGGAGAATGGAATAAACGTTATGAATTTAAGTCTTATTTGCTTGAGGGGGAGAGTCCTCAGGATTTATTCGATCCAATCATTTCTAAACGTGGTAAGTGTCCTAAAACTAAAGATCGTGATACTAGTAGTCCTTTTCCTTTGAGCACAAGAGCAGGTTTAGTAGAAAGTATTCTTTATATTTGTGATTAATTAATTCTTAATCATAATATTATTAAAAGCAAGAGTAATACCGCCAAAGGAGGCACATGAGCAAACATAGTGAGCTCATAATAAGTGCCGTGCGTATTACTCTTGTGTCAAAAATAACTTTAAACCTAACGTAACCTTTATATATTAAGTTTCTTTATCTTATTTAATTAATAATTAATAAAAAATGAGGTGTAAAAATGGATAAAAAACACGGAAAAAACCTTTTTGGTTTTTTGGTGCCTCCTACTAGGAGGGGACAAGGTCTTTCTTTGAACGTAATTATTGTTGCCGCTATCGCTTTAATTGTGCTGGTAGTCTTAGTAATGGTCTTTACTGGCCGCATTGGTATCTTCGAAAGTCAGATTGGCGGAGAAGCAAAATCAGAATTAACCGCAATGAAAACTTTTTACGGTAGTTGCCATCCAGGAGCAGGAGCAGAAACTAGTTTTCAAGTCGAATATACTCTTGCTGCTGAAAAAGATGATCTTTCCGAAGCAGCTCAGGGCAAAGCAGAAGCCAAAGCAGAATTTCAAGAAGAAATTAACAACTGCAAGTCTTACGGCGATAAAAGCGAATGTGATTCCAACGATTGTAGCTGGAGTTAAGGATGAAGCGAGCTAGTGCTAATATGTGGTGGATCATCATCGGCGCAGTGATTGCTCTTGTTGTGATGATTGTTTTGCTTTTCATGTTTACAGGTAAGAGTAGTGATTTAAGTACAGGCTTATCTGATTGTGAAGGTAAAGGCGGGATTTGTAGCGGCGATCTTGATTGTCCACAAAGCACTATCAAAACTTCTACGTTTAACTGTGGCGAAGGCGATTGTTGTTTAGGCATTGCTAAAGAATGTGATGAAGGCGATGATGATCCTAAAAATTGCGATTGTGGCAATGAAAAGTACCCTAACGGTAAACGATATTGTCAATGAGAATGGACAAAAAAGGAGTTGATCGGAGTACGATCACAAAGATTGTTGTTGTTATTCTCTCTGTAATCTTTTTTGTTTTCCTCATCGTTTACTTCTCAAAATTGAAAGGAAGTTTAGCAATATGATTTTTATCAAAGGAAAAAAAGGGATGGAAATGTGGCAGATTGTTCTTTTAGTCTTAGCAATCCTATTACTATTATTTTTAATTGGTTGGTATGGTGGATTAGATCAAAAAGCAGGAGGATTCTTGGATAAACTAGCCAACTTGATATAATGGTCGCGCTAAGCAAAATAGTCTTGTACTTAATTCCCATTATTGCTTTAGTCCTCTTAGGATGGTATTATTATGGTTCTGAAGGGGGTTTTTCTAAACTTGAAAGTACAGTAGAAACTGTCGAAGGTTACGTTCCCAACATTTCTCTCGGCCAGGACGAATTAGCTGGCGGCAGGGTGGAGATTGATGCAGAACATCGAGAAGCAATCCTACGCTTAAATGAAACTATCAATTTAATGTTGCATGGTACGGAAACTAATTGTTTTGTTAATTATAGTGGGTTTCCCGAGTTAGACGAAGACGGAACCTCTCTTACTTTAACATATAATTCAGCCGAAGACAAAACCACCGTTGCAATAACTGGTGGAGCTGGTGGAAGTCAAACGGTTACTGATTTAGAATTAGAATTTGAGGGGATGCAACCTTGTGTTATTGCTGGAAATGAAAGAATTACTCAACAATTTTATGAAAGTTACTTGGATCCGGGAACTTCTCAATCACCTTCGTCTGCTTTTAACCCGGTCAATAGTATTACTATCGCTTATAACACTGATGGTCACAACGAAAATAGAATTAATTATGGTGCTGGATTTGAAGATTTTGAAGATGGAGGATGGTTATTTACTCCAGATAAAAGGCACATCTGCTTTTTTCCAACAAAACAAGGTGACATAGGTGGCAGTTGTGATGGCGATGGCGAAGAAGGTTTAGACGACGATTGTCTTACTGACACTAATGAGGACGAAAGTATTCCTTATCGGGTTAGACACAATTCGTTAACAACTTGCTCATAAAAAATGAAAAACAAAAAAGCAATGACTGGAGGACAAATCGTCACAATCGTAGTAGTGTTAGTTGCTTTTGTTTTAATTGCTGGAACCGTAACGAGGTTTATTTCTAAAGCTGAACCGAAAGAGGCAGAAATACTTTGTCAAAATAGTATTTCCATGCGCGCCATTAGCACAACTCAAATTGGTAATGCCGACATTGCTTTATCCCCAGTACTATGTAAAACAATTGATCGCAAACTTAAAGGTGATCGGGAAGAGATTAAAGAACAACTTGCTTATATGATGGCTCGTTGCTGGTGGATGTTTGGGGAAGGCAGATATGAAGAAATCCTTGGCGATACAGATTTACTGCGAAAAACTTTTGGCATCCCTAAAGGCGAGAATGATTGCTTCTTGTGCTATACTGCTTTAATCGACCAAAATGATATTGATGGTGGTGTGATTGGTAGTCCAGAAATGTTTCAATATTTGATAGATAATGATCACCGGCAGATTAAAGGAATGAAATATCTTGATTATATCCAAAGTTATGGTGGTCCTGGACAAGCTGTGGTTTTGGATGGTATTGGTGGGGAAGAAGGTTATGGAATAGTTTTTATGGCCAAGAACAAGGAAGGCGGTTCTTGGTGGAGTGTCGTAGCAACCACTATCGCTGGTGTAGCGACAGTAATTGGGGCAACAGTTTGTGTTGTTGCTACAGCCGGAACATGTCTTGTACCAATCGGCGTTGCCGCTACAGCCGTAGCTACGCATAATGTAAATCTTTATCTTCATATGAAAGAAGAATTTTTTAGTAGTGATGAACGTGATGTCAGTATGGTTACTTTAGATCATCTTGAAAGTATTAAAGCTGGAGGCTGCATGGTTACTGATCTTGCGGGAGAATAAATGAGGTGTTAGAATGTCAAATATTAAAGGAATGTCAAAATTATGGTGGATTCTCGGAACGGCTCTTATCGTCGTCATTTTTGTGATTCTCTTCGGAGTTTTTCAAAGTGATAGTTTAGGGAAAATCTTTGGCAATATAGGGGATAGACTTGACGACTTAGGGGATTGTGACCGCGATGGTGTTGCCAACATGTTTGACAAATGTCCTTGTCTTCCCGTCATTACTTCAGAAAATTCAGATTTAAGAGGTTGTCCTAGTGACATTACTACTGCCTTAGACAATGAAGAAGATTGTACTTCTGAAATGTGTGATGAAATTGAAAGTACATCTCCTGACCGAACTGAACGAAGTGGTGTTGGAACAGAAGGCGATTTAATGATTGAAGAAGTTACTTTTGATGATACAGTCATGACTACGGAAAATCAACCTTATACTCCTACTTTAATATCTGGAGCAAGCGATATAATGATTGAAGTAACTACAAAAATTAAAAATATAGGTACAGAAAATATCTTTTTACCTTTTACTGTAACTTACCATATCTGTGATAATAGTGGCGAGAACTGCTTACAGAAAGATGTTTACCCCACCAACTCTCGTACAGCACCGACCGAATCAAATGAAGTTACAGAACAATTTGATGCGAATGGTGGCGAACATTCAATTCCTGCGTACATAGTTGTTGGCGATGCTGGAGATTTTTGTGACGGAATCGGAGTTAGAAACTGTAAATTAAAAATTAAAGTCGATGCCGACGGTGCTTTAGCCGAGCCAGAGGAAGATAATAACGAAGAAGAATTTTCAATTAGGTTAGAGAACCAGGTTGCTGGAAGTAATGATCAATTAACTGAATATGCTTCGATTGAATTGTTCGCTAATGATGATAGTGATGATGGCGAACCTAGTACTGCTACGATTAGACAAACTTGTACAGGAATTGTCGGAAGATTAAGTGGCTGTAACTCTGAGTCTGATGATTGTGATGATTGGTTTAATAGCCAATCTGCATTAGGAACCAATCCTTCTCAAGGTTGTTGGGTTCTCGCTTCCGAAGATGATGATGGTTTAGTTATTGCTTTTAATGGGAATAATGATTGTGCTTATGCCGCTGCTGTTGAAAGAGAAATTATTGATACTACAGATCCAGCAGGAATCAACACCGTTTCTACTCCTATAACTGACGATGAAGAAAATGGCCGTAATCTCTTTTCCTGGAATTGGAACAATCCTGGTGGATCTCTACTCTGTGCAGCAGACCATAAATGGTATGAATGCAGTTCTGGGAATACAGGAGTAATCAATATCGGCACTGATCGTTTCGTTTGTCGGAACAATCACTGGAGAAAGAATAATTAATTATAAATCTAAAAGATTAGCGCAAATCAATAACATGAAATGGAACAAAAAAGGGATCATGGTCAAGTTTTTAGTAGTCGTTCTGCTCTCGATTATTATCTTCGCTCCTGCCTGTATTATTGGTTCTAAATTTTTCCGTTTGAGTGAACAAGCAAAAAAGAATTTTGTCAATTTCGTTGACGAAATGAAAAAGATGGAAGACGCTGTTGATGGGGAAAGAACAACTTTACTTCTAATCTTAGACAAAGAAACAGCCATTGTTTATTTTGAACCAAATAAACCACAAGCACGTTTAGATGCTCAATTGGCAGAATTGATATTTGATAAACCAAGTAGCTGCCAAGATGATTCTGGATGTTTATGCTTATTCCGAGAAATCGAAGACGATGATGAAGAAAATCCTTATCAATCAGCTCTTTGTGAATCAGAAATAAATATGGATTTACAAATGGACGATTGTGGGGTAGGTGTTAAAGGGAATGCTCTAGCTCGTTATCAGTGTTATGATGGGTTTGTTATTGAAAGAAATTTAGTTGAGAATAAATTAGGTCTTTACCAAGCTCTCGGAATTGCATTAACTGCTATTTCACCAACCGCTGCTGCTGGAGGGAATCCTGGCGATGCTTATTATACTGCTGGAAGAAGAGTTTTCATTAAGGCTGAAAAAGAGAATGGAGTGGTTTCTTTAAGCACATAAAAATGAATAAAAAAGCAGCTAGTGTTTTGATGATGGTATTTGAAGTTTTAGTAGTTGTTTTTGTCGTCTTTATGGTTATTTCAACAGCTAAATCTTATGCCGAATCTG
The DNA here is from genome assembly GCA_018812355.1 of Nanobdellota archaeon. GTDB lineage: Archaea > Nanobdellota > Nanobdellia > Woesearchaeales > GW2011-AR9 > JAHJDQ01. The sequence goes on from JAHJDQ010000043.1 coordinate 18,393, forward strand.
ATACTGTTATAAAAATTAACGCTGCTAATGATTTTGTGATGATGATTGACGTGTTAATAGCAACTCCTGGCGATGCTGTGGTTGAATATCCTTACAATCTTTCTAAATTTATCATTTTGATAGATTCAGGAGGTATCTTGATTGAAAAACCAGGGGACTCAGAAATGAAACGTGTAATCAGATCTTTTCACCTCCCTGAAAGTTATTCTGCCTTCGGTGGGGTAAGAGAAATTGAAAATGTTTGTTTGGAAAAGACAAAAAAAGATATTATTTTACGTGAATGTGATACGGAGGAATTCGTTTGATGAACAAAAAAGCGCAATTTTCTTTAAGAAAATCAATCTCTTGGACCATTTTGGGAGTGATCGTTACGATTGTAGTTTTATTTTTTGCTTTTACCATAGCTGGGTATAAAAATCAGCTTACTTATATCCCTGCGGAAGTTAAAGCTGAATTTATCGCTGAACGTTTTGTTAACAATCCGGATTGTTTTACTTACCAAGATCCACTAACTGAACGAACTTATCCCGGAATTATCGTTTTAGATAATTTTAATGAAGAACGTCTTTTTTCCTGCTACCACACTGAACAAGAAGAAGGATTTAAAGATTACAATTTCAAATTAAGTCTTCGCAACAACAATAAAGAAGTCTCTACTAATAATTACTTCGGC
>JAHJDQ010000044.1 GCA_018812355.1 Nanobdellota archaeon
CCCACTGTGATTAGTGAGAATTCAACTTTCTCCACTTCGTTCCGAATCCCTCCCACTACGTAGTCGGGAGAACTTAACAGCAACTATGCGATTACGTTCCAGTCGCCACTTCGTAGCTCCTTCCATTCCATCCAAATTTCCCTTCGGGAAACTTCGCATAGTTGCAACGTTATATTCAATATTTTTCTGGCACCTAGAAGAAAAAGATTTATTAACTTTAAGAATTCTTTAGTTATCATGTATAAAAAATTAATAGGTCAAAAAATCAATTTAAGAAAAGTCGTCCCATCTGACGCAGAATCAATTTATCAAAATGCTAAAGATAAAGATATTTGCTTAACAGTTCCTTTACCCATGCCATATACTTTAAAATCAGCTCAAGATTACATTAAAATTTGCCAGAAGAAATGGAAAAATAAAGAAGAGGCTCAATTTGGAATTGAGGATAAAGATACTGGCAAAATTATCGGAATGATTGGTTTAATGAATCTTGATTTTAAATCTAAAAAAGCCGAAGTTGGTTATTGGCTCGGCAAAAAATATTGGGGTAAAGGAATTGCAAAAGAAGCTCTTAAATTGATTCTTAAATTTGCCTTTTCCAATTTGAAATTAAATAGGATTTATGCAAAAGTTAAATCAAGAAATCTTCCTTCCTCAAAATTACTTGAAAAATGCAATTTCAAATTAGAAGGAAGATTAAGAAAAGACGGCAAATTTAAAGGTAAATGGGACGACCTATTAATTTTCGGAATTCTTAAAGATGAATTTTAACGGTGCCAGAAAAATACTCTGAAATTTCCCTTCGGGACGTTGCACTAAATTTCAGCCCTACGGGGAATATAACAAGGATTATGAGGTTACGAAGTCTTGCAGACTTCTCCACCCAAATCGTGCTACGCACGACTTCTCATAATCCTGATGTTAGTTTCAATTGTGTTTAAGTTCTTAAAAATAATGGGGGAGTTCTAAAAGTTACACTTTACTTCGTAAAATAATTTAATTATTAAAAGAGGGGAGTTCCTAAAAACAAAACTAAAAACAGAGGGGACAATTTCTATCTCAACAAAAACAAAATTAATTAGTAATCTCTAGTTAAATCATTGATTATATTTTCAACTGTAGTTAAACCACCTGTTATAATTCCACTTTCCTTTTGAAGATAATCTAATGAAATGCTTCTCCTCATTTTTGCAATACCTAATTCTGCGTCTAATCTATCTAAGTCTCTACCAGCACTTCTTCTATAATCAAAAACATGTGATCTTAATTCAACTAAAGTAGATTCATATTCTTCTTGATTTGCAGTTAAATGAGGAATAAACTTTGGATCTTTTATTAGTCTCGTGATAAGATTTAACCCTAATCCATCAACTTTTCTATAAAAAGCAACTCCTTTCTCTATTAAATCTTTACAAATTTCATATTTTTGGTCTGGTAGGTCTGCTTTTTTTCCTTCATAATCTCCAACGAATCCAAAAAGAAATTCTAGATTATAACCTCCCAGAATTGTCCTAGAGATAACTGTTCCTGTATAGATTGCCTCTCCTAAAGTTAATAACCCTTTGCAGTGAGATATTCTTTTGAAACTATATAATTCACTTAACGGAGCCGACCCATGTCCTAGTCTATCTTGTAAATTTAAGGTTGCTCTTGGAGTTGATGTATCTTCTTTTTGACATGAATATCCCAAATATTTATGTAAAAATGAGACTAATATCTCACTCACATCCCAACCATGCTCCGTAGTAACCATTAATAGAGGATTGATCTCAAAATCATTTGGAAGTTTGGATTTATGGTTAAATATATCTCTACATAATTCGCTATATTCTTTTGAATTATTTGGAAGTCCAGACTCCACAATCCTTCTTAATATTTCTGTGTGTTGTTCTGTCATTTTTGTTATTGTTTATTAACAAGTAGTAACTCCTCCCTTTATTAATCTTATCATACCACCACATGTATGCTCATTAGAAAGATTTAAATAAAATAAGCAATAATAAACAAATATGGACACTTCAGCATTAAAAGAAGCGGGATTAACTGATGGAGAAACAAGAGTATATCTCGCTTTGTTAGAGCTAGGTTCATCAACAATTGGCCCTATTCTTGAAAAATCAGGAATTACTAGGTCAATAATTTATAGAATTCTTGAAAAACTTATCAAGAAAGGCCTTGTTTCTTACATCACAAAAGAAAAAACAAAGCATTATCAGGCTTCTCCACCAAATAAACTCTTAGATTATGTTGAATCTAGAGAAAAAGAAATTCAACAAAACAAAAGTAAAATCCAAGATATGATTCCTCAGTTAATCCTTAAGCAGAAATTAGCAAAGAAAAGCGAAGCTAATATTTTTGAGGGATTTAGAGGATTAATGACTGCATATGACAAACGATATGAGAAGTTAAAGAGTGGAGACGAGGTTGTTCTTTATGGACTTCCACCATCACAACCAGAATTCCATCATGCTTATTGGAAAAAAGCAAATGCAAAGCTGGACAAATTAGGAATTAAATCAAGATTACTTTATCATCCTGATGTAACTGATGAAAATCTAAAAAATAGGAATAGTTACAAGCTTTGCGAAGCAAGAAGAATGCCACTAAAGATGGAATCTCCTTCTTGGGTAATGATCTACAAAGATGTAACACTAATTGCCATCCCTCAGGGTGATATGCCTTTTGCTTTTGAAATAACAAGCCAACAGGTTGCTGATTCTTTCAAAAATTATTTTGAATGGTTCTGGAAACAAAGCAAACCATTTAAGTAACGAAATTGTCCCCTAGATTCTGTAACTAAAACTAACGGAACTCCCCTTGATGTACTAACTAAAAGAGCCTTCGGCTTGGAAAAGAACTCCCCCAGTCCTTCGGACAGTATGTCTCCCTTCGGTCGGTTTGATTGGAACTTAAACACAACTCTGCGGACGCAGGTTTTCCGGACTTCGTAGCGGAAAACGAAA
>JAHJDQ010000208.1 GCA_018812355.1 Nanobdellota archaeon
TGTCTGATAAAGATAAGTATTGTTATTCATAAACAGGGAGCCGCCATTGGCAGTGATTGTTGCATTTTTCAAGTCATAGGCATAATTTGCATAATCGCCGGTAAAGAACAATTGCTTTCCCTGAAGATCAAATTCGGCGCTGTCCAGGTCCATATAACAGTTGTGGAAATGCAGGTCGGTATCGGCAATAATCGCACTGCTGGAATCGGTATCATATAAATATTGACCTGAAAAGGTACTACTGAAAATCAGATGTTGCGAATTGACACCACTTAAATTCGTCGTATAGTTCGTCCATTCACCATTATTCGTCAGATTTCCATCAATATTAAGGAATAAATAGTAAGAGCTATTTGCGTTCCGGATAACACCATCATTGATCAAATTACCTTTAACGTCCAGCGAAGCGCCGTCACCCCAGGTGTTATTCAGCGTGTCGGCTACTGTCACAGTACCATCGAATTCGCAACCGGAAGAGACCTGTACGATTCCTTTGAACGTTACATTGCTGATAGTCGAATTATAGAGAACCCCAGAGCCATCCGCATAGATGCTACCCTCATCACCAATTAGTTCAGTTTCCTGAAGAAAACAGGTTCCGCCCGGATTTCCGGTGCCCATCAGCGATAATTGGTTGCCCTGCAGTTCCAACCGGTCATTATTCAGATCAATAGTTGTTGTATAAAAGGTTAAATCGGTATCGGCAACCAGCGTGTCGGCAGAATTTTCACTTACAAATTCGTTGCCGGAAAATTCGCCGGAACCTGACAAATGCTGAGCCTCTGATCCATTTAATGTCGTCACTGCATTTTTCCACACTCCATTATTCGTAACATTGCCGCTGACTTTTAAAAATAAGTGGTAAGTTCCGTCGTAGGAATTCTCGACTGTACCGTTATTAATCATATCGCCGTTTACGTGCAGCATACCGGCCCAGTAATCCCGGAGGATTGCCCCGGAATTGATCGTCAGTTTTGCACATGAGGTGAAAGTTTCTTGCACTGGAGTATACACAGTCACCAATCCGTTGATAATAACAGTATCTGCAGAATTGGGGACAATCCCACCCTCCCAAATATCCGTATTGTCCCAGCTTCGGTCACCTGTTTCTCCGCCAACAGATTCGATAATAGCAGCATTCAGTGAGACATTAGAAAAGAACAAAATGCCAACGAAAACAACAATAAATGAATAAAATCGCTTCATGATAAAGATTCCCCTTCCTATTAAGTTAGTAAATAGCAAAAGTGCCGTAGTGTTTTCAATCAAGTATTATTGCATTAGAGCGAAAATCTCTTTTTACTTATCAATTTACTTATCAATTTTGCACTATATTTTAATATATTGATAGATAATATGGTGTTAGTGCCGTCACAGAAACCGTAGAGTGAAAATAAATCACTGCTGTTTTACTCCCTATAGATAGTTTTTAATACATGATTTTTCAATATTTTTTCACCTTTTTGTCAGAAGTAATCTAATCCAGTGTGGGTTCTCCATTTGTGAAGACAGGAAGGAGAACAAATTCCTGCGTTTCCCGGAGTAATCCACATGGAAATCTTAGGGCCAGCATTGGAGAATGCCAGCCCCTTTTATGTGGGCCGGTATGAGGTAAAACCGGCCCTAACTTGCCCCTAAAATTCTATTAACACTTTCAAAATTCTAAGCACGAAACGAGCATCACAACCCTGTCCGGCTTATTTTTTCAAAGCGGCTTTAATAATTATTCCCGGTTTGAAATGAGTCTTCTTCCTGGGCGGTACATAAATAACCTCATTAGTTCGTGGATTGCGGGCTTTTGATTTCGCCTTGGTGGGTTTAACCAAAACCACGGATCTCGATACGTAAATTCTTTTTATCTTCACAAAGCATTTCACGTAATGTGATAAAAGCCTCATCAACGATCTTAAAAGTTGTGGAAAACGTTTGGCCTGAGCGCTCTGCCGTAATTTCTACGACATCTTTCTTCGTATAGGTTCGGGTACGCATGAATGGTCTCCTGTTACCACGGATTGATGACAGTGGCTCGTTGTATTAATTATTGATTGTTAGACCATTTTTTATTCATAAACAATAATCTCCTGCGGTCATATAATACTATTTCAGCAGGATCATCTTTTGAGTTTTGTGGAAGTTGTCAGCCTGCATTACATAAATGTAGTAACCGGAACTGACGTGTTTCCCGCTGTTATCCATGGCATTCCACTGGATTACCTGATATCCGGCTTGCTGTCTGGCATTGACCAGTGTCCGGACTTCACGACCCATAACGTCATAGATCATAATCTTAACGTGCGCCTCTTTCGGCAGGTCGTACTTGATTGTGGTGATCGGATTGAACGGGTTCGGGTAGTTCTGATGAAGCGCAAAACTCTTGGGCAACATGGCGAGGTCCTCAAGCCCCAATACGGATCTGTCTTCATTGTTATACCAGTGGTAGACAACGCAGTTACTATCCGGAACTACAAATACGCGATTCGGACCACCGCCGGGAAATTCGGAGGTATCCCAGTTACTGTTGATCCGGAATTTGTATTCGATTGAATCGGTCGGGAACAATCCCAGGGTAATCGAGTAAATGCTGTCACCGTTGCTGTCATTCATGACCAGCAGTTCGCCGCCCCAGCCATTGAAAGTACCGGCTACATCGACAAAGTCGCTGGAAATATTGAAGTTGCCCAGCAATGATTGAACTGCCATGCTGACTTCAAAAGTGACTTCAACCGGTGCAACATTTGGTCTTTCGGTGAATTTGTCAAAATAAAGAACTGCATCGACATCTACTGGACACTGCAACTGAATACTTCCAAGGGAGACCACATTCGTTGAACTGAGAGCACCATCGCCACCTCCTGCCCATTTTACTAATGGTGTTGTGGCAAGATCTACTCCAATTACCTGCCAGTCGTCAGCGTAAGCGGTAACATCAATCCACGGACTTGCTAATAAATCTCCATCACCGCCAGCACCATCATCATAGAATGAGAACCTAATCTGTATATCAGGATTAGAGGCTTTAACATACATGAATACCTTTGAATCAATAGCTATATCTGGTTTATCAGGATTATATTCCCTGACGAACCAGCCAGTTTTTGCAGGATCATTCACTATATTCATCTTTTTTGATTTTGTTCCATCATATGCAGCCTCGTCGGATAATGCAAAGGTCGAAGTGGTCAATATACCCAAAGTTGAGCCAGAACCTGCAGGTGCCCACCAGCCGCCCGCGGTGGTCTCAAAATCGGTATTAACGATATCGATCGGTAGATCACCAGGTACAATATTGTGAACCAATACTGAAGTATTAGGTGTGATAACATTGCCGATCAAATCGGGAACGTTATTGACAGTCAGATGATAATCAAAATTTGGAGCCAGGTAGTGACCAACATCAAGTGTCAGTACGACAATATTCTTTTGTAGCATTTTAACGCTTACCGGGTAATCGACACTGCCATCGATGAAATAATTAGTGTAGGTTACAGCGGCAACGGAATCAACTGCTTCAGAAAATTTTACCTGAACCAGTGAGTCTCCAACTGTGACAACTCCGACAATTTCCGGACCCGCAAAGTCGGTATGCGGATGGGAGCCCAGGAATCGGAAATCATCCACAGGCATAACAACCCATTCCGAAGATGCTTTATCGGTTCCAGAGGAAACTGCCCAGTCAATGTTACCCATGGTCACAGTAGATTTTCTGACTAAGGTATATTCAGAAGTTGCGCCAACACCACCGGCTACCGGCCAGTTGGCACCCGGATCGGGTGTCGGGAGACCAATGACATCGAGCATGTGTTCACCCCAGAAAAGGGACCGGGCATCATTACCGGTAAATGATACTATTGTACTATTTTCATAGGTGATCAATGTATCGGCGACATTTTTAACATCAGCCACTGCGCTGGCATTTGCTAAAACGTAAACTTCACCGGCTGCAAGATCAATTGCCGGAAACTGGAATACGACATAATCCCAGTTATTATCGCCATTATGAGTTCCTTTCATTGTGTATTCACCAAGATTAATAGTACCATCGCTACCATTGTAAACTTCGAGAGCTCTGTTATTACTGTTACCCTCGACATATTCCGAGAAGAACAGATCCGGACCAGGTACAAAAGCCTGCCACATGAAGGTAATCTCACTATTCGCAGTAATAGTGTTGGATGAGGTATCCTGAACATTATTGACGGTCAATGTGTAGAGTGTGTCAGATGCCAGTGTATCCAGTGTCAGGGTAACCAGATTTTCAAACACAAATGCGGAAGTTGGATTACCGATGCCTTTGTCCATACTGTAATTAGTTAATACTGCTGCAGTTACCGGATCAACGAATTCGCTGAACTCAACAACCACGGTTGTATCGTTCAAGGCTTCGGCGACAACAATAGTGGGCGGATCGGTATCAGGTATATCGGCAGCATCGTCAAAAACAAGATTGTCGATAGTGACCATAATTGTGCCACCGGCATTTGCTGCTGAAGTATTTGATCCGGCAATGACAATATACCCAGTTGCATTTGATACAATACCGGTCAAAGGAATTGATGTAAAATCTGCCAGTGCATTAATGCTGGCTGATATTGGTGTTGCATCCAATCCTTCAATGGCTATCGTAATCGGATAAGTTGCGGGCGTGTCCCAGCCGACGGTTTTTACATCAACCGTGAAGTTATACTGAGTACCGACTGTACCGCTGACAGGTCGTTTGATGTAAAAACCGTAACCGCCATCACCAAAATCGATAGCGCCGGTACCACCAACGCCACCGGTAGCATTATGGGCGACAGTGGTATACCCTGAGGTACCATCATAGACACCCCAGTTGGCAACATCGGAATTATCCTCGAAAGTGAGATTCAGATCGTTTGACGGAGGGATGATGACTTCGATGTCAGTAGCTTCTCTGGGTTCAATTTTAAAATCGCCGAATGTATACGTCAATGGACCAACAACCTTATATTCAATACTAAGAGTTGGTTCAAACAGGTATCCAAGATCATCGATTCTGATAGTACCGGATCCGTCGTCAATACTCCATTCACCGTAATCGCCTTTGGCGTCCGGATTTTCACTGTCGCATGTACCGGAAGTTTCTACAAGTACTCCTTCCCATGCTTCCGCACTGACAGCTCCTGTAGTCAATACTTCAGCAGCTGGAACAAGATTGCTACTACTGTTTACTCCAGAGGAATCAGCTGTAATTACAGTCAGACCGGAACTTTCCGATACAATTCCTTTTACAGTAACTTCATCGCCAACAGCAACTGTTAAGTCGTCATTGACCCAGATACCGCTGAATGCTCCATTTCCATCTTGCAGCGTATAGGTACCGGAAAACGCGCCGGTTACAATACCGATTGTTCGAGCCATTTCACCGACTTTTGGCGAATCGGCTGAACCGGTTCCTGTGGTATCCTGAATCTGTGAAATTGTGTATTCAGTTGCCGGTGGTGCAGTTGAATTCACGTGTCCAGGAGTTCCCTGAACCGGACTGCTCTGATAGGTCAGATACCAATTATCCGCATCTGTACCATCAGCAAGTGGATCAGTTTTCTCATTTACCAAACTGTTCCACGTAACCAGGGATGAAGTTTTATCAATGGTTACTCCAGAAGCATCCTTTAATTCAAAATAGTAGGCATTTGCAATATATACAATTGTGCCTGTTACAACTGTAGGCGAAACAATGATGTTGGCATCAACATTGGTTCCATAGTCTTCCAGAAATTTGGCCCGATCTCTACAAACAATTAAATATCCATTTGCAGCTATTTCGGTACCGGAAGGCATTTCCGCTGATGATGCACCTTTTGCTACAACGCTATGTAAAACCCAGCCGCTGACATCTATTGCAGTGTCAGTGACGTTGTATAGCTCAATATAACTATCGTAATATGTTAAGGGCATTGAATAAGGTTCGCCAACTTCGTTAATGACGACAGTCGGAGGTGCTTCTACAGTCACTTTTTCCACGCAGGGAGTAGTGTAACTATTGGCGCCATCGGGAGGTGACATCATTGTCCAATATTCTGAGCTGTTATCGATTAAATACATGTTGCCAACAGCATCAAACGCAACATCCCATGTACGATTACGACCTGAGGCAACTGTTTCAACAAGTTCACCGGTGGTTGCATTAAATACATAGACGTTGCCAGAATTGCAGGCACCGTATGCAATACGATTTCGAGGTTCATCCAGTCCTATTCCTTTAGCGTCGGTCATTTGTTTAGTAACTGTCCAAAGTGTATCGTTAATTGTATATGGTGTTTTATTGCCGTCATCAACCCAAGGTTTATATTTAACAATCGGATAGGCTTCTCCAGCTGCTTTAATATCAAGTGGATTTCCATCTTTATCTAATACTTCACCTTTCGCTGAACGATACTGACACATATAGACACTACCGTCACTAGCTACTTCAACGTCGTATTGATAGTAAGAACCATTTGGTCTTTCAATAATAACATAGCCTGTATCATTATCGGGCATAGTCTCATTTGTACCAATATCATATTTTTTAATTCCTGTGTATGCACCATAATGACCGTCAGCGGTATAAATCGCACGATCGGCTCCGGATCCATCTGTCCAATGACCAGCAATGTATTGGCCAGTCTCTCTATTAGTGGTATCAAGAACTAAACGCTGTGAAGCATCGTCAATCTCTGCGTCGAATGCATACAGCAAATCACTGGCATAATCGCCAACATATACCATATCATCTGGACCGATCATAACTTTATGAGGTGATCCGGATGTGGATGCCGGCCATGTTACGCCACCATTTGAAAAACCGACAAATTCCTGGTCCTGTGTATACATCAGAATACCTTGATCAGTAAGAAATGCTCCGGTATTTACACTTGTCCCAGCGGCCTTATTAGTGACATAAACACGACCAAAATATGGACTTTCCGGATTTCTGTTAACTGCAATTCCGCGTGGGGAGTAAATTGCAGTTTTTGCATCATCACTGATCTTTGTCCAGGCCGTGTAACCATCATCACTGGCGGTGACTTTGATTGAATAATTACCAACAGCTACAATGGCACTACTGTTTTCAGTACCATCCCAGTCAACAGAATTAGTACCTTTTGTGGCAGTCGCCAATGAAATTGTTTTTATCAGATCAGTGTCACTGTTGTAGATTTTGACATCTACACCACTGTCGGCATTTTCATTCAGGATGAATGAAATTGTGACGGTTGCTGTTCCATCGGCTTCCAACGTAGTACTGCTGACTTTCACATCCGTTGCATAAACGTTTGCATACGAATTGACTGAAAGTGCAAGCAGTAATACCAGCGCGATTAAATAAATTCGACTTTTCATACTCTCTCCTCTTTTGTTATAAATTTGTCGAGTAGACATAATATGACTCCTTTTCTTAAATTTCAATTATTAATCAGAGGAGTTTCAATGCCCCTCACAGAACCGGACTTGAGGATTTGTCTTGTCCTAAAATAGTTGACAGATTACCCGGATACATACACACTCTCAGGGGTTCTATAATTAAGTGCCATATGTAACCGATATTGATTATAAATTCTTACTGATTCTTTTACCAGTTGTCCGGCAATATCTTTTGATTGTAGTGTGTCTCCCAGACAAAACTCATCTTTCAAGATTCCATTAACTCTCTCGGCTAATGCATTTTCATATACATGATCCTGTTCTGTCATGCTGATTTTTACACCATGTTTTTTCAATAGATCGGTGTACACTTTGCAACAATACTGAACACCACGATCCGAATGATGGATCAAATTAGATGGATCTTTCGCTTGACATAAAGCCATTTTCAGGGCCCGTATACTTCCGTCAATCGATAAACTGCTGCTAAGATCATATCCGAATATCTTGCGAGAATAATAATCGGTGACCAAAGCCAAATACAGAAATCCTTCAAGCGTATGAATATAAGTTATATCCGACACATAAACCTGTCCTGGTCGATCAATCTGAATATCTTTGATCAGGTTCGGATAACACCGGAAAGGGTGACGGGAATCTGTCGTTCGGGTATATCGCTTTCGCCTTCGGACTAACATGTGATGGTCCCGCAATACCTCAAACAGACGATCTCGACCAATATAGAAACCACACTCCTGAAGCATGCAATACAACTTCCGACCACCAACTCTCGGCTGTTGACGACGAAATTGACGAACTATTGCCAAAATCATTGTTTCTTCCTCTTGCTGTTTTTCAACTAAACGTTTATGTTGGTAATAACCCTGACGACTATATCCAAACCAGTCACAAAGTTGAGCTATACTAAATCGTTGATCATGACTGTTCATCTGTCTAAGTCCTGTTTCAATTCCTTTAAACCAGAGTTTTTTTACAGAGATACCATATTTTTCTTCGACAACCGAAATCAATGATTCAAGGCAAAAGTTGTCTAAATTGGCCTCCGCTAAAGCAGCCTCTAATTGGCGCTTATCCGCCTCCAACTTCTTAATCTTGTCTACTTCATCTCGTTTTTGCACCCATACTACCTCTCCAATTAAATGATCCTTGCCAAACGATCGAATCCATTTATAAATGCCTCCAACACTAATATCGTAGATTCGGGATGCTTCTGCAATACTTATCATTCCGGTTTCAATCTCTTTGATTACTTGCTGTTTAAAGGCTTGACTGTACCGATACTTTGGCTTGATTGACATCTCTTTCTCTCCTTATTTGGTGTCAGGCAGGTAGCCCCTGACGCTACGCGATCAGGTGCGATTGGCTAAAAATCCTCTATGAAAATAGGCAGAGCGACATTAGGAAAATTTCAACTGCCTTTATGGCACCCCTAAAGTCAAAAACTCGGGGTGACGGCGAACTATGTTCTTGACTGATTGACGAAATTTACAATTCCTTGAGAGAAAAGTAGTTGACGTTGATCATGACTTTACTTTCTATAAAAGATTCGTTAGAAGTTAAAAAGGGAAAAATTATGAATAAACCAAAATGGAAACATACAGAACAAGATATTATTGATACAATTATAGCATCGGTTTGTTTATTCCACTACATGATATTGCAAATCAACTTCCTCAATTTCATCACGTGGAATTTGGATCAACCACTTCTGTAAATTTACCAGAGCGGATTTTCGTGTTCCATATAGTGATAATGAATAGGGTGATAATAGATCGATTTTCTTTATTGTGGCAATAATTTTTACAGCTTCAACATCCTGAGTTTTACCCGGTAGAAGATTTACCGGGTACGTTATTCCAATTTCACGTTCAAATTCATTTGGAACAGAAAAGCGTTTTCCCGCTTGAATGAAATTATCGGTCCGGAATTGATTTGGAAAAATGATATAAACAGAATCATTTGAACAAATATTTAAAACAGAGAGGTAACAATCTTTTGATGATATAATCGTAAGTGATATTTCTTCACCATTTTTTAAATAATCCCTATCTAAAGAAGCATCAAGATTAAAGTTTAAATCTTTTTCACCGTTTTGTTTACCAACTTTGATTTTTAGATTTATTTCTTTTATTAAATTTGAATTCACTGTTTTAGTCGTTTCCTGGACTATCTTTTTTTCTATTATAATGCCCTTTGCTGTTTCTGAACATAGGGTTGAAAATATTTCAACAGGTATGTTATCCTGCTTTTCACCATATAGATATAGACTTCTATTACTTACTTCGATCCCACTATAAAATTCAATAACGGCTTGGCATGCATTTGAAATTGCAATGTTTGTTGCTTCCTCTGGTGTTATATTTCGAATATAGGAATAACCTGTAACCTCATACCAGTCATCGCCTAAAACCTTAATATTTGATTGCATTATTTCATCTATGATATCAATATCTATATCTTTTTCTTGACGAACTGTAAATAATGTACAGGATGATATAAATATCAATCCTATTATAATTTTCCATTTGTTCATTATAATATCCAACATCAATTAATAACAAATTAATTGTCTTTGCTGATTTCTCCCTATTATAGTTGGAGTTTGCTCTTTGTCGAGAAATCCCGCTGTATTACTGACATTTACTTTCAAATAATCAAACAACTTATCTAATGTAAGACATTTATCATTTCCTGCAGCATCACCTCTCAAACCTTTTAACAAATAGTAAGTGAATAATCCGTGTAGTTGCTCAAAATATGCGGTGCTGTACTGATTACCTGTAGAGGCTGTTAATACAACCATATTTTCACTAGTCAGTATCGGATTCTGAATTTGAACTGAGATTGGACGAATACCAGCAATTAACATCTCCTGTGAGCGACTTTCACCAGAAAAACAGGCATCAATAAATACTGTCACGGATTTTGCCTGCATCCGCGCTAATGATTCATACATTTTATCAAGACTATAGCCTGTTTCAGCATAATTGGGATCAATATCAGATGGAATCAAAAATCCTTTTTTCGATTTCAGGTCCGGTGCGCCATGACCGGAGTAATAAATAAGTATTTCTGATTCATTCTCTTTGATACGGCGCTCAATCCAGCCATTTTCCGAAAATATCTTGGCAAATTCTCCAGCCGTTGCCCCATCATTAATCCGATAATAAATATTTCGCTCTGGGATGCCGAAAACATTTTTTATGTACTGATAAAAAACCTGGGCATCATTGGCAGCAAAATCAACCGATGGTGCATATTTATACTCCTCAATACCAATAATAACAGCCAGGGTTTTACTACCATCCATTTTTGTTTTTGGGATATTTTGGTCAACATCCGATAGGTTTGTAATATCCTTCATTTCACGCATATTAATCTGACTTTTAGGAGGTCGGATTTTAGCGATCTGGGTCTCCAGTACATTCGTCGTCCTCTTGCCGGCTTTTAATCCTAATTCAATAGTCTTGTCATATTTACCTTTTACTTCTTTCAAAGTTACTGAAATGGGTATAGTCTCCTCATCAAATCGTCGACTGGTGTAAAAATAAAATTCAATGGGTTTATAATCACCACTTTCTATATCCCCCAATGTATAAATTTGCCCTTTATTTGTATATGTAATATTTGGATTGTCCGAATTTAGAATCACTTCTGCCCTTACATTTTCTGCTATCCCTTCTCCGAAATTCTGTACATAAGCCGTAACTTCAATCGATTCCCCCGGTTCTATAATCGAATTACCGTTTCCATAGGAGTATCCTTCTCCATCCACATCTTTATTGTCATCAACTACAACCTGTTTAATCTGCAAATCCGGTGGAACAAGAGCTTGTGTCTGAAATGATATAATCGCCGGATCCGCATCAAAGCCATTTGACTCTGTAATTTCAATACGGAATTGCCGGTCACCTGATTGAACGAATTCATCAGCTGTAATAGGCCATTTAATAGTTGTACTTTTATTACTTGATAGTGTGTCTATTTTATAGGATTGAGTAAACGTCAGGTTTTTTGCTGATAAAACCGGCATGAGTTTCACTTCAATACCATATGCATTCCCACGGCCACGATTCGTCAAAGTAATGAGCACTTTTCCGGTTTCAGAATGATCTAAAACATGATTGCCATTTGGTTCTAAGAATTCCAGACTCTCTATTTGCAGATCTGCAGGAAATTTAGGACGGTTAATTTTAGGTTTTTGAACGAAGAATTTTTCACTTGCTTCTTTTATCAATTTCTGATGTTTCTTTTTATTATATTGTAATTTTCCTTTCAGGAATTTATCCATATTGTAAGCACCAAGTGTAAATACAATATAATCGCCTTCTTTATTAATTCCCACTTGCCGCTTGATTATTTCGATATTTTCTAAACTATGTTCAAAAGACATAGATGATTTCTGATAGTCATTTCCAAGTTCAGATTCAAATTCATATCCCATCTGATACGCTAAATCATATATCATATTCAAAGTTGATAATATATTTGCTAAATGGAAATTCCCATTGACAAAGCAACCAGCCTCATATAATGTATCATTTGACTCTGGAACTTTTAAGAACCAATCTGGTATAGAAGAATCTTGATACCCTCTTAATTTCTTTATAAAACTGTCAAATTTACTATTACTATCAAGAACAATATTTTCAAAATAAGTTGGGGGATCATCACGACTATCATATGAATACCATTCATGAAAATAGTTAAAATGTTGTTTAGCCGAACAACTATAAACTAATGATTCAGTAATAGCATCCTTGTTTTTGTTAGACATTTCCAATTCAAAATGATTAAACTCTCTTTCTTTGTTATATATCCAAGCATTACTTACAGGTATTTTTACTTCAGTAAAAACATGTTCATCCTTGCTTATCATGACATGACCGACTTTTACATCACTATTTGAAGGACCTTGAATTTTGTTTATTAATATACTTATTGAATCATATTCAGAATTATCGATGTAAGCGAGCCTATAATTTCCATTAAATTCACATCCTAATAAAATCCATAAATTGACCATAGCTCTATCAAAAGATTGTTGCATTCTTTCGGTAAATGAGCCATTTATATCTGAAATTCCCACAGCATAGATATAGCCTTCCTCCTTTGTTGGGTTTAAGTACCAGTCTGGAAAGTATTTGTTTTCCGCAGAAAATCCGCTTTGGATAATACTAATAAATATTAGAAACACAAAAGATAGTTTTTTCATTTATATTTCTCCAATATACAAAATATTTCAAAATTTAATTATTTCCGGTTGAACTCTTCTAAATTGTGGCATACACTGACCAATATCTGCATTAATATAGGTTGGGTCACATATTGTATATGTTACTCCATCGACTGACAACTGATCTCCGGGTATCCGGTCGTTAAATTTTACAGCAGTTGCCAGATGATTAGGATAATGAAGCCCGACAACCGGTAGGCCAATCAACTCCCTGACTAAGTATGCAAATAGAATAGAGCGGTCCTCACAATCGGAGAATGGATAATTAATCGTCTCTTCTGGCATTAATGGTTTTTCACGGCCGAAATGTTCTCCATCAGTCTTATAGTCAAACGCTGTTTGAACAAAACGCAATAAAATATTCACGGCTTCAGGTTCGGATTGATTTTGTAAAATTGGTTTGAGTGACTGTATCAATGTGCTTCGTGATTCGGAACTGGTCGATGCGGTAAAGTATACACTGAAATCGGTCTGCGGATAATTCTCAAAATACTTGACCACATCATAACTATATTTTACTTTGATGTCGTAGTTATTTCCCTCATATGAAAATGATAATGATTTGTCAACAAATTGATTGTTTATTGTAGGCGTTTTTACAACAGTCATACTAATATATTTTTTTGACAAGGAATGGCTTCCTTCATAAATAAAAAGGCTTCCACAAGATGTGATTTTCGAATTAAAATCAACAACCCAGTATTTAATATTATCAACTGGAAAGTAAGGCATGCCGTATAACATATTATCTGAAGGTAATAGTAAATAAACTTTTGAATTGTTATGACCCACTTTTGCAGTAAATCCTGAATGGATTAACATATACCAGATAAATAAATTTTGTTGATTATTATCATTGGGGCAAATCTCATGTACAATTTTATTTAATAGAACTACAACGCCCCAATTATTTAGTTCTAACTCCTTTGTTGATCTTTCGATTTCTGCAATAAAAGGTTGATAATCGGTTTTACTTAACGACTTCCAATATCTGCTGATCGCCAAATCATTCACTATGGATATCTTCTGTTTAAAGCCAGGATCAATATGGAAAGCCAATATTTTTCCAAAATAATCTACTTGAATTCTTTCACCCTTTTTTGGAGGAATAACAATTGGTCTTTTATCTTTTTCGGGTTCTTTTTTAATAACTGGTTTTGGTACTGGAATATCGACTTTATTAATTGAATGCTTATCATATGATTTTTCCTGAGGTTTCGCTTTAGGAATATCATCAGGTTTTGGTTCATCATAAATTGTCCCGCTGGAAAATGACTGGAACTCTTTCCATTCATTGTCAAGAAAATTAGAAAAATCTTGATCTTCTTTACTCATATAGGAACTGATATCCTGTTCTTCCTGTTTTAACCATGCTTCATAATCTTCCTGCCCGGGTATTACCGTCATCATACATAAGATTATCAAAATAAATTGGCTCACATGCTTAGTCTGCATTTTAACTCCATTAATTAATTTTAGAAGCGAGATATTCTCCTTCAGTTCTCTAAATATTCCACTCTAATTTCCACACGTCTGTTTTTTGCTTTATTTTCATCAGAATCGTTAAGAACAAGGGGCTCAAGTTCTCCTATGCCGGAAGCAGAAATCAGATCTGTAACTGAATCGCAATCCTGAACAACTGCCTCTAATGAATGTTGAGCTCTCCGGTATGACAAATCCCAATTATATTCTTCACTGCCATCACTGTCGGTATGTCCAACAACCGTAATACTGGAAATTCGATCGATGTTTTTAATAAACTTTATAATTTCACTTAATATCGCATTATTTTTTTGAGACGATTCGAGAATATCAGAATTGTATGCAAAATTTAAATAAAAGTCCTTGCTGGTAAAGACTGCCTGATCCGGTGGTGGCGGTGGTGGGATACGGAGTATTAAATTTTGTATTTTTGGCAATTTATACTGAATATCTATCGAAATAGTATCAGAAATAAAATCACTCTTTTCCGCAATTATTTTATAGACCCCGATGTCTTTATAATCGATTACATATCCACCATCATCACCAGAGTGTGTTATTACTCTCCCGTTAAGTGAAATCGTAGCTCCAGCTACGGGACGATATTGATCTCTGTTATAGACAATCCCTGCAATGACTTTTGTCCTCGGAAACACTAATTCTTTGAAATCCACCTGGTTTTTAGATGGATTGATAATACAAACCATCCATAATCCAGCAGGTATATCTCCAATCAATTTGGTTTTGGGCGCATTTCCGGATAGAATGTTAGATACTGCAATCCCCTCTTCAAAGTGTTGCAGTTTTGTAAGACCGACTACACTTCCATTTTTAATTATTAAGGCCTTTATATCTGGTAATTCTTTCCCAAAATCCATCTCATCATCATCATGACGATTTTTCAGCCATACCGCAAAAGCATCTGTTTTTGTACCGGGAATCTCGATCGTAATTTTCCCGGTCATTAAGTCTGATTCACTTTTTAATATGATACCATCATGTACCAATATGCCATCTTTATATAAATCTTCAAATCCTATTTCAGTGAAACTACCGTCCTCATGATATTGAGTTATACAGGGGACGACCTCGGGGCCATCAAGTAAACTGAATTCGGCAAGTATTTTAAAATCATCTGCTAATAAGGGTGCTATCAAGAATATTAAAACAATAAATGTAATCTTTATTATTCGGTATTTTATAAACATCTCGGTATTTTCCTTCTCAATTAGAAGAATAATGAAGCGAATCGGTAATAAAATTGGATATTCTTAAAATTCGATCTTCTAAAGCATCTTTCTGCCAATTAGATTCCGGGTGAAAAAAATCAGTATCTGTTAAATTATCAATGTTTTTTAGGACCCTTACCAAACCATTTGGATCATATCCTAAATTATACGCATATATTACTCCATATTTATCTGCTTCATATTCATAGGAATTTTGTCTTTTTTGAGTTGCGTAGTTGTACATGTCGCTAGATAAATTCTCCAGAGATAACGCTAAGGAATCAAAGTCTGTTTTTTGGCTTTTTGAGAATTCAACATAAGTAGTATCAACATATTCGTTTTGCTCACTATATTCATTGTATTCATTTATATCAAATTGACTTAACTCTTTATTAAGTTCATAAAAGTACATTTCAGATCGAATTTGTGTTGCCTTTTTTAGAAGTTCTTCAGCGCCATGCTGACAGACAACATGAGATATTTCTTGGGCCAGTGTACAAGCGAGCTCATCCTCACTATCTGTCATTTCGTAGAGTCCAAAACTAATGAACACAAATCCGTTGGGTAATGCATAGGCAAATAATCGATCATCATCAAGAATAAAAAATTTAAATGGTTTGTCATAAAACGGAGTCTGCTGTGTAATATATGTGCCTAATATATTAATATCTTTTATGTCTGACTCTTTTGATATAAGACTATTACTATTTAAGATTTGTACGGCAGCGGCAAAACTGATATAATCGACATATTTTCCACAGTCAAAATATTTTATTTTATCATATAAACTGACTTGATTCTGTTGTTCTCGTTTGGCCGCTCTAATTTTAACAAATCTTTGGTACTCTTGTGGTGAAAAAACTGTAGTATTATAAAAATCGAAAGTGATATCTGTTTCCTGTATATTTAAATATGTCTTAAAAAATCCCTTGATTGCCCCACTGGCTGAATTGGTTGATATCGTTAGGGAGTCAGAAACATCTATATTGAGACTGTATGGAACATTATTTTTACTCTCTTTAAACGCATTTTCTGATACCCACCCTACTGTTTGAGATTTATCTACTAGTTGAATTTCGCACCATCCTGTCACATTGCTAATAATCTCAATGGCTGTACCTGGTTTAATAATTGTATTGGCTTGATAAATTGATCCCGGTCCGTCTCTTAACTGGACATTTTCTCTCTGGATAGTTTTTATTTCATGCCCAAATACAGAATTCAGTACCACTAAAAGAATGAAAAATACTCGCATTTTTATCCCCCTCCCGTTTAATGAAGTCTACTGGCTTTTATTCAACATTGGCGAATAAACATTATCTGTTTTAATTCTGGCTAATACATAAAACATGTTATTGTTTTTATCTGGCCATCTTTCAACAACTTCCAGGTGTTTTAATTTAAAAGTCAATTCAACAGCTATAGCAGATTCGTAATCATCTTGCTGATTCGATGAACTAAATATTTGAACGGAATAAATTTTTATCGCAACCGCGTTCATAATTTCAAAATACGCATGTTCTTCCGCGGTTTTCCATGCATCATTGATGTTTAATGCTGCATCGTAATAACCCGTTGCATAGTAATAACCGCCACTTTCCCAAAATATATTTTGGGTCCAATCAGGTGTTTTGATTGACGAAATGTTCACAGGATCGGCCTCGATTTCAACTAAAGAATCTAGGGAAAAGATTGCTATATAATCCTGTGGGACAATACAGGTTATAAACTGGTCTTTAAGTATTAACTTACCTTTGATGATTTCTAATGAGTCATATGGAAAATAGTAATAGTAGTCACTCACTTTTTCATCATAATCACTGTATCTTAATAATTTTCCTTTAACAATACATTCTTTATATATCCAATACATCTGTTCCGCATCATCAGAAGCAGGCAACCCCATGTAACTGAAACCGATAACTGTATTTGGATATTCGGAAGGATAAATAAACCAGCGGGGATAATATTCCTGTGACACTAATCCAACACTTTTTATGAGTAGTAATAAAATGATTAGAATATTTTTCATTTTCATTTCTAAAGTAAAATGGGCGGGTGTACACCCGCCCATCATTATTAGATTAATAATTGACTGTTCCGGCGGCTTTTTCTTTTTCGTACTCTTTCATCTCCTTGTCGAGTTCTTCATAAGCCTTAGTCGCACGGAATCTTTCATAAAGTTTTGGTTTGCTCTGCATTTCGTCCAGTATTGACTGATTCAATGTTTTAGGATTGATTCCTACCAATACAGCAAAATGAATCATACCGGTTTTTTTGATTGTATAGCTTTTAACATCAATAACTACAGATCCAACAAGTACTTTACTTGCTACCGTCTTCATTACCTGAGTAAAGGATTCATTAATTTCTGCATCTTCTGCACCGACTTCCTCAATGAACATCTTTTCCAAAACTTCTACTTTCGTTTCAAAACTCTGCGCAATTAATCCTCTGGCAGCAGTCGTCGCTTTTGCTTTCGCAATATGCGATTTGCTACTTTCGGATTCACCAACCTGCGCAATACCACCTGATTCAATGATTTTGTTTGCCTTAGTTTGGAGCATTTCGAAGCGGTCGTTCTCAACTTTCGGACTGGTACCCGCACAATGCATTAAGGAAACAATCATAACACTAAGCAACATGACCGTTAGGATTTTTTTCATTTTTTCCTCCTTTTGTTAAAATGAACATCCTTTTTCTTTTTTGTCAACTTTCTATAGATATCACTCACTTATCATCTTAATAACGCTATCGGGAAATCGGTTCCTGTAGTAAATTTTGTAGGTATTTGGACAGATCTCGAATAAAGCCTGGAATATTTCGGCATGTTACTTTCTACGAATAATACTAACTCATTCGCTGAGATCAAATGATTATTATCGCTATCTGCTCCAAAATTATCAGACAGTCCCTGCAATATTGTATAGGTAAATATCCCATGTCCCAGTTCCTCATACTCATTTGCAAACTGATCATGTAACGCTGCAGCCAATATATAAACACCACTGGAACGATTCATTTTATAGAGCGCCTCTTCCTGTGTGGATCCTTTTGAAATAACCCCTACCGCATGACCGGAATGACAGGCGTCCAGCATTACCAACTGTTTCCGGGCCCGGATTTTTTGTAGTTTTTCATTGAGTGTATCATCGCTGACCGAACGATCCTGAAGCATGAGCTGATCATGCATATTTGTTGTATTAGACGTTACAAAATAAAAACTATTCCCATTCTGTACTCCATGTCCGGAGTAGAAGAAAACAAACACATCTTCCGGTCTGGCTTTTTCAATTATTGTATCAAGCATTGAATATATACTGGATTGTGTTGCAGCACTATTATACAGGGAATCCACATGAATATCTTTATATAAACTATGTCCTGTCTTTCGGAAAGTCCGCAAGATACCCTCCGCATCTGAGATACAGTAATTTAAATTGTAGCTCGATTCAATATATTCATTAATTGCAATTGCACAGATGTACAAAGTTGACTGTGGTACCGGAGCTTCTCTATATACTGTTATCTCATCCCGACCTGATAACCTGTTTTTGTTATGAGCAACTGCATGAATAGTATTCGTACCACTCAGGAGATCAACTTCAAACGTATCATACACAACATCAGTTTGGACGATTCTTATCCCCCTGAAAATACCACCAACCCTTTTCCCGTTATGGAACAGCAGGCATCTGCCATCTAACTGGTCATTTATTATTTTTACCTGAACTACAACTTTCACTCTGTCACTTTGAATTGTGTCATTCATCGCCGGGGTAATAATGCTTACTTCCGGTGGTGGTGAATTAGAATATGTACTGGAAAAACTAGTCATATCAATTGGTTCTCGTTGAACCACCCGTGCAAGTATATTCGGGGAAAAGAACCGATCCTCAAATATGCCCAAGTCCAATATACTGTTTCCCTTTGCAAGATGAATCAATTCTTTTCCCTCTAAAGACGCGTCAAACAGATCATTCGGTCCCAGGGATATCCATTTTTGTCTGTCAGCAGAAATCAGTGTGGCTACATGTTCATAAGTCGTCGCGTCCCAAAAACGGGTTGTGTAATCCCGGCTACCACTAACTATATACCGTCCATCGGAAGAGTACAGAATTGATTGAATTAAACCAGAATGGTCTTTAATCTTTTTCACTTCAGCACCTGTTTCAGTACGGCAAACTCTTATACTGTTATCCTTACAGGTTACTACAAAATACCTCGAATCAGGAGAGAAGGCCAATGAATAAATATCTCCTTTATTTATTTCTCTCCTATAGATTGGAGATAAATTATGAGAGTCAAGCAAGGAGACATAACCACGTGCATCCGCGACTAAAATTCGACTGTTGTCTGGAGATATTACTGAGCAATATATTGGAACATTTTGATCAGTACTTTTATCATAATTATCATATCTTCCGGTCACATTTCCAGTCCTTACATCCCAATTAATAACATTGCCTCTTCGGTATGCCGCGATAATCCGATCGCCTACATTGTTATAATTAACAGACATACAAATATTTCTATTCCCGGCAGTCGCTGATTCTGGTGTTAATATTTTAACCAAAATTCCTGTTTCGATTCTCCAGATATTAATTGTCCCGTCATTACTTGAAGATGTTAAAAATTGATTATTCGGAGCAAAATCGACTGAGTAAATATTGCCACCATGATTTAACGTCTGTATAAGCGAATCCGATTCCGCATGATATATCACAATTTTACCATCTGTGCCGGCAGTCGCGTAGTATTTTCCGGTTCCTTTACTGAAAGCAACCTGAGTAATTCGTTCAGTCCCGTGTTTTCCAGAGCATATTTGCTTCCCAGTTTTCAGGTCCCATTTGCGATAATATCCGTCTTCACTCCCGGTCAGAACAAAATGGCAATCCTCCGACATGGCAACATCATTGACATAGGATACTTCTCCCGTTAACACATGAAATGGTTTGCCTGTATTTATATCCCAGATTACCGCCTTTTTATCTGCAGAACCAGATATAAAATACCGTGAATTAGAAGATATATCGATACCCATAATTGATTTATCATGAAATTTATATTCTCTTTCAAGATTACCGGTTGTGGCCGAAAAAATCTTTATTAGTCCTTCTTGATCGCCGGTAATAATATATTTACCGCTTTTTGTAAATTTTGCCGCCAGAATAGGTGTATCTCCCGGTTCCCCAATTGTTAGTATTTTCTCACTTGAAGGACGGTTCCACAGGACAATGGTTCCGTCCTGGCTGCAGGTTATTACGAGGTTTTTATTTACCGGTGAAAAATCAACCGCGTTAATTCTTCCTGATTGTCCGGCAAATATCTGATCGCATTTAAAGTTTCGGGTTACCCAGGCCCTGGCGGTATTATCACAACATCCTGTCATCATCAGACGAAAGTCAACTGAAAATGCCATAGACCACACTTCGCGCTTATGAAGTTGCTGCTGCTTTAAGCAGGCCGCCGTTTTAATATTGTATGATCGGCTTACACCGTTTTTATATACCGCTATGATTTTAGTACTGTCAGAATTGATACACGCCCTGACGACTGCTGATCCATAATTTAATCCGTAGGTTTGAATTAATTTTCCTGTCGTTTTCTCTAAAAGTCGCGATACACCTTTACTATTAGATATTAATACATAATGTCCCCCAGGGGAGTAACTTACATTGGTTATGAAAATATTCGTTTCACCACAGTCAAAGTTACGGATTAGTTTTCCGGTTTTCACATCCCAGAGCTTTGCCATTACACCGCCTGACAGAACAGTTGATCCTTGGGGATCAAAGGCAACCGTAGTAACAGCGTAAAGATGGCCTGCCTGCACAACAACTTTTATTGGATTATCTTGTACATTTTCAGTACTATCATTTTGATCTTTATGAATATTTTGCCCGTTAAAGCACATACTGAAAACAAAAAGAGTTAATAATGATACTTTTTTCATCAAAATTCGATTCCCTTTATATTGAAAAGAATGCAACTAATGTTGATGTAAGCCCTAAAATTGTATATCTCAATAATTGTCCCTGAGCATCACCGCTCTTCGAATCAATCAGTTTAATTTTAATTTCCTCTGGGTAGAACACATCAATTTTTTGATCGTCTGCAGTTACTACAGATTGTTTATCCAGTTTTTTATCACTGCCATAAAGATTCGGAGGTGTTTTTATCTCGTCTTCCCATAGAATGCTGACTTCCTGAGGAATATAATCCTCAAAGGAGACATACTCTATCTTTTTCAGCTCTGTAGAAATGTCACAACTAAGTAATTTATATAGTGTATGCTGATTGGGAATCCTATTCTCAACAATTGATTCTGTGGGACAGTCAACATCATCATCAGTTCTTTCAATATTTTTATATATCAACATTCCTTCCGATGAATATCCAACCAGATTTTCATTCTGGTTATTAATCACATAAGCCGGATATACTAAACCAGTTGATAAACTTTTTACATTCTTTTCAAATAATATTGAGGTTGATTTGTATAAAAAGCCAGATATATTATAATTTTCATAGTGAAAGACCGGCATTTCTGTAAAATTATTCGGTTGTCCAAGTTCACCAACACTGATCCTTGATTCGATGATCCGCTGATCACTCCCATAGATAAACGATCTCAACTTTGATGCATTTTCTGTTAATAGAAAGGCTGATATAGGAGAATTCAAGTCACTCAATAAAGAGTATGGTACATGTCTTGAAAATAACCGATCATACGATCCATAGAAATATCGTTCAGTCAGATTTTCATCACCAACAGAAAATAATTGTAGACTTCGAGATTCTTCTGTTTTATTAAGCGGAGTAAAATTTATCGATTGCCTGGAAAGTGTCCGAATATTATTTGATCCGTAGAAATTGTTACCAGGTAGTTTATGATCCGTGACCTCTGTAATAGAAATAGAAGTGGATATCGAATCAACTGCCATTTTATACAATGTATCGGCAATAATAACATTGCGAGGTCCTGTATTTGAATCGCTAATTGGTAAAAACCGGGTTTTTATGTACTTAAATGATCTATCCAGACTAGCTGCCAAAGATGGAGAAATACCTGATTGTTGTATACTTCCAGTTTTTTCATTATAATTCAATGTCAGCTCCCGGTCATCGATGATCGGAGTGTTTTTTACTAGTATATATCTTTCGTCGTTGAGATGTCGGGAGATTAGTTGATAAAATTGGTGATTACCATATGCAGCATTATTTACGTCGAAATAAATAACCTTTTGTCTTTCATTACCATTGTAGGAATTTGAAAATACGTAATGAATTAGATCACCTTTTCCAATTTCGTCACCCCAAACTTCAATTTGCACATAATCAATATCATTAGATGTTATTCCTCCTAATGAAGAAAAA
>JAHJDQ010000045.1 GCA_018812355.1 Nanobdellota archaeon
ATATCCTTTCGCTCTTGACTTCACTCCAACGACAACATTCTCAGTAGAATCATTCACTGTAACGTGCGAAGTAGAATCATGCGAAATAACGATGCCCAGAAACGATCAAGCTGAATTATATACCGTTCATTTTACTAACTCACCTACAGCTGCTAATTTACAAGGTCCAGCAGATGTTGTCTTCGCCACCATTCTCGGTGAAGGTTATGGTGAATTCTACGAAACCGCATCTTTCACCAACCCATCAGGAACTGGAGAAATTACTTACCTATTAGAAAGTACCAATTTAAGAGCCTCTGACAATTATTTCTTCACAATTACAGTAACTGAAAATTCTCAAGAATCAGAAATAACCCATTTTGAGCAAGTAACTATAGGCTAAACAACATAAATCCTTATAAATCATTTTTCTTAACAAAAAAACATGTATAAAATTCCTTTACCTGATTTAAAAGAAAAAATTATTCTCAGCGGCAAAATATCTGCAATTGACTTAGATACTAAAATTAAGACTAAAATAAACGAACTTTCCGGACTGATCAGTGAAGAAGGCGCTGCCCATATCATTGCTAATGAACTTGGCATTAACCTCATCCCTAAAGCTGAAAAAATGAAGATCAAAGAACTTTATGCTGGGATGAAAGACATTTCTACTGTTGGAAAAATAACCAGGATTTTTGAAATGAGAGAATTCCAAAAAAATGACCGGTCAGGAAAAGTATGCTCCTTAATATTGGGAGACGAAACCGGAACGATGAGATTAGTACTCTGGAACGATCAAGTTGACCAAGTTAAAGAATTAAGTGAAAACATGACTATTTTAGTAAAAAGTGCTTATGTTCGAGAAAACAATAATGCTAAAGAGATCCATTTAGGTCAGCAAGGTGAATTAATTCCCAATCCAGAAGGAGAAACCATTACTAATGTCAGAGAATCTGCTTCCACCTTCCAAAGAAAAAAAATTCAAGAACTAAGCGATAACCAGGAAAACATCGAAATAATGGGTACAATCGTGCAAGTTTTCGATCCTCGATTTTTTTATACCTGTCCACGCTGCCGAGCAAGAGTTAACGATAATCAATGTGCTGAACACGGTCCAGTCGAACCGGAAACAGGTTATGTTCTTAATTTAGTGCTTGACGACGGCTCAGGAACCATCAGAACAGTCTTCTGGAAAAACCAAATTCATCATTTATTACAAAAGGAAGAAGCAGACCTACTCACTTTCAAAGACAATCCTCCAGAATTTGAATCTCTAAAAACAGACTTATTAGGTGAGCAATACAAATTAAGAGGTCGAGTAAAAAAGAATGATATGTTTGAACGGGTTGAATTTAGTGTGCAGTTTGTTGAAAAAGCCAATCCAGAAGAAGAAATTAAACAATTAGAACAATAAAATGCTTTTCCATACTCATCTCTTATTAGGGATTACTTTTTTCTTATTCACAAAAAATTCTTTTTCTGGTGGTAATGTAATTATTTTTTTAATTTTAGTTCTTTTCGGCAGTATCTTGCCAGATATTGATGAAAGTAAAAGCAAACTCAACCACTGGTTTGGTTTAGGCAAAATCGCCGCTTTTTTCTCTCGTCATCGTGGACTGTTTCATTCTTTAATTTTTACTTTATTCCTTTTCTTCTTAATCAGTTTCTTTACTCGAGATTACTATGCTTATGCAGTAATTATCGGCTATTTTTCGCATTTAGTAGGAGACGCTTTTACTCCGATGGGCATTCAAATATTCTACCCTTTTTCTAACTTTAAATTAAAAGGTCCAATTAAAGTTGGCCATTTCGGAGAAACAATTATTATGGTTTTGCTAGCCTTAGTAATTGTTAAAATTATTCTCTTTTAGTATATGTATTAAGTTAAGTGGGTGAGCAGCGCCAATTGAGGCGCATAAGCGAAAGAATTGAGCTTATTATGGGCGCCGTGCTCTGCTCACTAAGAACGCAACTTAAGACGTATCTTTTAAAACTTTCAATACATCACCCACTAAATAAATCGAACCAGTAATCAACACCAATTCATCTTCACTAACAGAATTCAAAGCCATCTTCATCGCTTCTTCAACATTTCTTATTTTTTTAACATCCTTAACATATTTTAAAACTTCATCAGCAATTACTTCCATTGAAGCAGGTTTGTGATTACCTTGTGTAATAATTACATTTTCAAACAATGGCACAATTAATCTTACCATTTTAGCAATTTCTTTATCTTCGGCCATTCCTAACACTAATACTTTTCGCTTTCCTAACCTTTTAACAAACTCCACCAACTTTTCCATTCCCGCAACATTATGCGCACAATCAATTAAGACATTTTCAGAAACAAATTCTAATCGCCCCGGCCACTTTGCCTTAGCAATACCTTGTTTAATTTCTTCTTCATTAATCTTTAATAATCGAGCTACTGTTATCGCAGTATTAGCATTTTCTTGTTGATGTTTTCCTAATAATGAGGTTTTCATATTTTCTTCAGTAGCAATAATCAATTTTGCATTTTTATCAGCACATTTTTTTTCAAAAACATCCAAAACCTCTTTGTTTCCTCTACCAATCACCGCTCTTCCATTTTCTTTAATAATACATGCTTTCTCATAAGCAATCTCTGCCAACGAATTTCCCAAATGTTTCTGATGATCAAAAGAAATAGTTGTAATCACCGAAACCACTGGATTAAGAACATTCGTGGCATCTAATCTTCCTCCTAACCCCGTTTCCACAACCGCAAAATCAACTTTCTGCTCAGCAAAATAAAGAAACGCTAAGGCTGTCGTAAATTCAAAGAAAGTCGGCTCCAATTCTGCACTTTTTCCTTTAATAATTTTGGTCAATCGAACTAATTCCAGATCACTAATCTCCTTGCCATTAACCCTAATTCTCTCATTAAATTTAATTAAATGTGGCGAAGTATACCACCCCACTTTATAACCTGCTTCTTGCAAAATAGCAGCCAGATAAGCCGAAACACTACCCTTGCCATTTGTTCCAGCAATGTGAATTGATTTAAACTGCTCCTCAGGATTACCTAAAGTCTTCAATAGGTTTCTAATCTCTTCTAATCCTAACTTCATCCCAAATCGCTTCAATCCATACAAATAATCTAAAGTAGGTTCCATTTTTTATTCAGAGCTAAAATTCATTAAAAAAGTATCTTTTCTAAATTAATAAGATTAATAAAGGGTTCCTCTTCCCAACTAGAGGGGTTAGAGATGAAACAATATTTAGATATTATCAATAAAATTCGCACTGAAGGAATAATTAAAAAAACTAGACAAGGTCCTGATGCTTTCACGATTGCTGGAGCAATGTTTGAACACGATATGGAATTAGGCTTTCCACTTCTGACTACAAAAACAGTCCCTTTAAGATTAGTTGCTTCTGAATTGGAATTCTTTATCAAAGGTATCACTGATAAAAACTGGCTTAGGGATCAAGACAACCACATTTGGGATGAATGGTGTTCTCCAGATATTATTCCTTATAGTCATGATCCTGAAATACAAAAAAAAATGCGCGAAGAGCGTGAACTTGGCCCCATCTATGGCTGGCAATGGAGAAATTTTGGTGCAAAATACATTGCTCATAATCACCCTCCTGAAGGGCAAGGTATTGATCAACTAAAAAATGTAATCAAAATGCTCAAAACTAATCCCCATGATCGTCGGATGATTGTTTCTGCTTGGAACCCAGTTGACTTTCATCGTATGGCCCTACCACCCTGCCATTATTCTTTCCAAGTCACCGTCCTAAATGGTCGGCTAAACTTATTATGGAACCAAAGATCAATCGATACTGCTTTAGGATTGCCTTTTAACATTGCTAGTTATGCTCTCTTACTACATCTATTAGCTAAAGAAGTAGGATTAAAAGAAGGAAAATTAGTTGGTTTTTTAGCTGATGTTCACGTTTTTGTTAATCATGTTGCAGGTTTGAAAGAACAACTCTCTCGAGAACCGATGTCCTTATCCAAAATTAAAACCGAAAACTTCACTTCTATTTTTGATTGGAAATCTACAGATTCAAAAGTAGAAAATTATCATCATCATCCGAGAATTAAATTTGAGATAGCTGTATAGAGGTATAAACATGACTGAAATAATTGTAATTGTCGCCGTAGCGCAGAATGGTGTAATTGGCAAAGATAATGATATTCCCTGGCGAATCAGTGAAGACTTTCAATATTTTAAAGAACAAACTTTAGGATGTCCATGTATTATGGGTGATAAAACTTACGAATCTCTCCCTATTAAACCTCTACCGGGAAGAGAAAATATTGTTTGTACTTTTAACAAAGAATACAAACCAGAAGGCACAACCGTCTTTCACGACTTTTTCGAAGCAGTACAGTATGTTAAAGACAAAGGCTATCCCAAAGCTTTCATAACGGGTGGAGCAACAATTTATAAGTTAGGAATGCAAGTTGCTGACAAATTCATGCTCACCAGAATTCATCAAGATTACCAAGGTGATATCTCTTATCCTGAAGTTAATTTCAACGAATGGAATTTAATCAAACAAGAAGACCATGAAAGTATTGACACTTTAAGCAATCAACCAGTAAAATTTTCTTTCTTAACTTACACTAGAAAAAATAAACGACTGCAACAAACCGATCCTTTAGTTGCTTCGATTATCAAAAAAGAAGCCACTAAACAACAACATAAACTTTCTTTAATTCCTTCCGAGAATTTCTATTCCTCTTCAGTTAGAGAGGCAGTTGGAAGTGTTTTCATGCACAAGTATGCCGAAGGAAATATTGGCAAAAGATATTATGAAGGTAATCAGTTTGCTGATCAATTAGAATCATTAGCTATCGCCAGAGCCAAAAAAGCATTTAATCTACCTGAAGATTGGAGTGTTAATGTGCAAGCTTTAGCCGGCAGTAATGCTAATCTTGCTGTCTACTTAACTTTGTTAGAGGTTGGTGATACAATTATGGGCATGTACCTTCCTGATGGCGGCCACCTCTCTCACGGCTGGAGTTACGAACCGAAAACCGTGCAGGATCCACAGCAGTTGATTTATTTAGGTGGAAGTAGAAAAGTAAACATCTCTTCACGCATTTTTAGAACTGTGCAATATAAAACTAATCCACTAACGCAACAATTTGATTATGATGAAATTGAACGGATTGCTTTACAACATCAACCAAAATTAATTATTACTGGCGGGACAGCTTATCCGCGAGAAATTGATTATGTTCGTATGAAAGAGATAGCCCAGAAAGTAGGAGCGTATTACATGGCCGATATTGCTCACG
Source organism: Nanobdellota archaeon (assembly GCA_018812355.1). Classification (GTDB taxonomy): domain Archaea; phylum Nanobdellota; class Nanobdellia; order Woesearchaeales; family GW2011-AR9; genus JAHJDQ01. The sequence continues at coordinate 5,267 of JAHJDQ010000045.1, forward strand.
AAGCCGGTTTGATTGCGGCTGGAGTAAATAAATCTCCCGTCGGCATTGCTGATGTGATTACTTTAACTACACATAAAACTCTCCGCTCAGCTCGTGGAGCCTTAATTATTGGTCCGCAAGAATTAATTAAGAAAATTGACCGTTCTATCCTGCCAGGATTACAAGGAGGACCGTTTATGCATAGTATTGCCGGAATTTGTGTTGGTTTAGGAGAAGTGTTGCAACCAGAGTTTAAAGAATATGCTTCCCAAGTTATTAAGAACGCCCAATTTTTATGTTCTGAACTACAAAAATTTGATTTTAAAATTGTTTCTGGCGGTACAGATAAACATCTGATCTTAATTGACTTAACTAATAAACCAATCTTAGGCAAGAAATTTGCTCGTGCTTTAGATTATGCGGGGATTATTGCTAATATGAATACAATGCCACAAGAGAAAAGAAGTCCGGCTGACCCCTCTGCTTTACGTCTAGGCACGCCCTGGATTACCACTCGTGGCATGCAAGAAACGGAGATGACTTTGATTGCCCAGTGGATTAATCAAGCGATGAATCTCTGTTCTCAGTGGCAGGATTTAGACTTCGCTGAATTCGAAAACCAAGTTGCTGCTTCTACCGAAATCAAACAAATTGCTGCCGAAGTCAAAGAATTATGTTTAAGATATCCACTAGAAATATAATTACTTCTTAATAGGGCTCTGTAGAATTGCTACCGTCTGTGCCATCAATGACAGCAATAACGTAGTTATTGATGGCATGGCCAGGCGGAAGATACCACGTTCGTATACGCAGTATATGGTTGTGGTCTCTGGAGTAGGATAGCAATTCTA
>JAHJDQ010000046.1 GCA_018812355.1 Nanobdellota archaeon
ATGTAAACCAGTTTCGGGATATTAAACTTTAATTACACACATAGAGAGTGCTCTGTATTAATCCAATATCAGTCATTATTGGGTAAGGAGGAGAACTCAAACTTTTAGGAAACTGTTCTCCCACTTCTCTTATAAGATTATCATTTCTAGGGCAACCATTTGTTTTTTTAATATAAATTATCTCAATTGTTTCGAAAACTGAAACAAATTCGTAATCTAAATTTTTAATCATATCTAAATAAAAATACTTTACTTTTTCGGAAAAGAATACACAACTATGTTTTCCTTCAAAATTATAATCTGAATTTTCGTTTTGATAATTTTTTGCACAATCAACCAAGATATCTTTTTCCAACTTAATATTTGGATCAATTGTACAAATCATATTACCATTAACTGGTTCTTTACATACTTGAATATTTGCATTTAATATCTCAGTCATTAATTTATCAACAAAAAACCTGGAGCCCCCTTCTATTAAAGTTATTTCAATATCATCACCAGTATCAATATCTTGTTTTTCCGCACAACCAGAAATAACAATAACTAAAGCAATTAGTAAAATTAACACAAACTCTTTTTTCATTATGACAAATAATCTATTCATAATATTTAAATGTTCTCTAAGAACAGGCTCTGTAGAAATGCTTTCCAATAAATTAGCATTCCTATAACACTTCTTATTGCTCTTTCAATATTGTAAGCTAAGATCTTACAAAGCAACTCAATCTTCTGAGTTTTATATTTTCTGGCTCGAAGTTTTGAGCCATATTTTCTCTTCAACGAAGAAAAAATTGATTCGGTTAGTTCTCTTTGAGTGTACAATCCATACTCAAATTCTCGTTTTGCTTTCTTTCTATATGTCCCTTTTGTCTTGTAAATCGGCAAATCTTTTCTTCTGACAGAGATTAAGCTATCTTTTCCTGCTTCAAAGATAGCTTTATGATTCTCTTCAGAATCATAACCTTTGTCAGCAACAAAATAGTCAAAGTCTAAATGTTTAACTTTGTTAAACATAGGCATAAAATCACTACAATCATGCCGCCTTTTCTTACGAATTTTAGTGACTAATATGATTTTATTGAATAAGTCACTAATTACGTTAAGATTGACAAAGCCTTTTACTGGCTTTTTTCTGTCAATCCTCTTACAATAATGTGCAGAAGCATGGTCAAGTTCCATGCCAGTGCTATCAGCACCAAAAAATGTTCCTTGCTTTTTGAACAATCTTTGGGTTAAGAACAAAAGTTTGTTTAAAATTTTTGCAGATATTCTCTCTGCAAATTTTTGCAATGTTGTGAAGTGAGGAATTCTCTTTAAACTGATATAGCTCGGAATTTTTGAGTCATATAATGACTCAACAAACTTACGATAGCCGTAAGTTGTATGCTCTTTAGCTACAAGTAGAAATAAATGCTGAATGTTAGTAAAAATTCTGTTTGAGTATTTGCTGTTGTAAATTTGAACTTCTCCAAAAACACATAATTTCTTAACTATTTTCGAAAACTTTTTGAACTTGAATTGAATAACTTTCATGGGCTTCACCTCTTTATTTTGTTCTGTCCGAACAATAAAGATTGAAGCCCTTCTACTATAAAGGTTTTATGGTAGGGTTTCTACAGAGCCCTAAGAACAACAACAAATTTTCCCTCCTGGGCCTATACTAAAAGTATTAGGAAAGGATTTTTTAAATTTACAATCAGAAAACTTCTCTAATTCGTAAGGGAATTTTTTGCCTTCAATAACAGGTGTCCAAGCTTCAAACTTACAAGTATAGGTAGAATTAAGAAGCATTCTATCTTTATCAACATCCTTCATTGAGACAATACTTCCTGCCTGAACACATTGAGCATTAGTAAATCCTTTTTCATTACAAGCTTCTAAGCAAGTTTGTTTACTACAACCAACTATAAAAATAAGAATAATAGCAGATATAATGATTAGAATAATCTTCTTAAACATTTTTAACCCTTCTTTCTTTAATCTTATCTTTAATCCAAACAATCAAGCAAGAATAGACATACATTTGAACAATCCAGATAAGCAAGAAAAGTACAGTATTAAAGAGGAAATAGACAACTACATTATCTGAACCAAAACGGAAAATATCAGTAAAACGAGTGTGTTCTAACCAATTTGGAAGACTAAAGAAGTTGAATAAAGGTTCAAGATAAAACTGATGCGCCTCAACAGCAATCCAACCTAAAGCAAATGAGAAAACTAGCAAACCAATAGCAATAAATAACTTTGTTCTGGAAAAAGTTAAAAAATTTTTCCAACCTTCTTTAAGAATAGTGTAATATAAAATGGCTGAGATCAAATAACCAATTAATAAACTTATAATTACACCTAAAATAATTGTTAATGCAAATATTCCCCAGTTGTAAGCAATAATTGGTTCAACACTAGGTCCTAATTGCTCAGGATTAGTAATATGTCTATACATCTCGCCAGTCAAACGATAAATTATTCTACCCCAAGTATTGAAATAAAAAAAGAATATTAAAAAAGCAAAGATAATTCCTAGGACTCCTTTTTTCTTATCAATTCTGATGAAATCATTGAAAGTTATTTATTTAGATAAAGTTTATTCGTATTTAAAACTTCCCAAGATGAAACAGAAAAGTTTATAATTATTAAAAGATTTATTACATACGATGGATGTTAAAGATTTTTTTAAATTTACCAAAGAAAAAGTAATTTTGTTTTTAGTTTTATTCTATCTACCTTCGGTTGTAATTTTTGGAGATTTTGCTACTGGTATTTATTCTAATCTCCATGTTTATTTACTAATTGTCTTTTTAATTGCTGCTTATTTGATTTCTTGCGCCTTATGTTTAATTAAACAAGTAAATAAGTTCTTAACACCAACACGATTTAAATTAACAGTTCTTGCTTTCTTTGGATTTTTGTATATTTTTGTTGATTTGCCTTATTTCAACCCAAACATTTTAGGTATATCAAATAGTGGATTGATTAATATACTAAAATCTAAAATGTTTACAAAGTTACTGGACATCCCCTCAATCCTTCTCCAATTTTATATCTATGCAGGTGTAATTGAATTGATAATTAAAAAAGCCCACCGTGTTGAAGATATTCATGTAGATTTCAGTTCTTTAATAAGAAAATGGTGGTTCTGGTTGATTGTTATTGCTCTTATTTGTGTGATATTGCTATTGTAACCGTGTAATTCAATATAAATATTCTCAAAGAATTTATAAAAGACAACCTTAATTTTTCTTATATGAACATAGCAGTAATCTTAGGAGCAGCTAAACCAGCAATGGAAGAAAGACTAGAGGAAGCTCTAAAGAGAGAGTATAATCAAATCGTCATTACCGGAACTCCAGAAGAGACGCATTATTTAGATAACAGACTACCTGATGTTGATGTTGCTCACTATGAAGCTTATTCTACTTTCGGAAATTATGTTTCTGTTTGTGATAATACTAATGAAGATGATCAATTAACATTCATCGGTCATGAATCACACACGCATAGGATGAAAGTTTATCAAGAATATTTTAGTAAAAGAGATATAGAAAATGTTGTTTTGCAAGATTCAAATCTTAAAGCAAGATACAGAGCTTTCGACAGATTTAGTGCAACAGTTCATCGTTTCGGATTAAGATTCCTGCCAAAAACAATGAAAAATCAAGCAAGAAAAGGGAATTCTTGTTTAAACAGACTAATCATTCCAGTAAAAAATAAAATAATGAATTAGGATGTGTCATCGGAAGCACGTTACCCCTACCATTACACAACCCTGAGTTTTTGCTTTAAAATCAAAACTTTTCTTTTTCTATCTATACACCTTCAAGTTAATCGCTTGTTAATAATGTATTTTATTCTTTTAACAAACTCACGAACATCTACAAAATAATTGGGGTAGGCTTTTTTAATATCTTCAATCGTATCAGCTCCAACTAATACAACATCATATTCTTTTCTCCCCCTGTTTCTTTCTTCAGCTTCTGAATATTGTTCCAACGCTTTTTTCTCTAATCTCTTTGAAAATCCCGTGATGGTAATTTTACTTGCTTTTGTATCTAACTCAAGTAGACAATAATAATACTTGTTTTTAGCTTTCATTCTTTCGAATGGTTTAATTGAATGAGCCCAGCCTAACATTCGATTAATAACAGATAGTTCACTTTCTAACTCTTTTATTTTTTGATACAACTCTTTTTCTGATGTGGGAGTATTTGGCACTAAAGGACGATTTTCCCATCGTGCAAAAGCAGAACTAACAAGCCGCAAAAATTCTTTCCACTTTTCTTTTCCACCACCAAATTTAATCGCTTGATTTGTGTAGAAATCAACGATTTCTACTGCTGTTGACCATAAATGCTGTAATTTTGACCTGATTTGGATCTCAATTAATAATCCGTCAAATATTTGTTTTTGTTCTTTATCACTTTTGTAATTATAAACTACATGAATACTCCTATAACCGTCTGGTTTTGGGTTTAAAACATAATTTTGAATTTTTACTCTTTTATGCTTCAATCTTTTTTTTAGGTAGTAACATTCAAATAATTTTTCTGCTAATGTAACTGTTTGAAGAACAGCTCTGCATCCACCAATATCTTGCATTCTAGTAAGTTTTGTAGCTTTCGGTTCTCTTAATTTTCTAATTATTGAAGGGACTCTCTTAAGCCTTTTTACCGTAATTGCATCTTTATCAACGTCTGTTGAAAATTTTTCTAGCCTATTCCTAAAAATTTGCAAAGGGTAACTATGGCTAGCTCGCCAATTGTTTAATATTTTAATGGCTTCTTTTTCTAAATCAATTTTTTGGGTTTTTGCAAGTATAATTCCTACCTTATTTACTTGAGACTTCGTGTTTAATGGATATGTCCATTTCATACCTCTAGTAAAATTTTAACTTTTATAAATGTTTGGTTAGTTTTGCGCACACAAATTTAGCTTAAAAATTCAATCTCATAACAAGAAAGTTAAATTTGCGCAATTTTGGCATACTCCCGCCATTGGGTGTTATTCACTTCTTGGGTAGTTTTGCGTACATCAATTTAGCTTTAAATCATCATCCTATTTTAAAATAGGTCTGTTTTGCGTACTAAAAATGTTTGCTAAGTCATCGGCTTCTGTTACAGCAATTTACACTACCATAAGTTTTCGCCTGAGGATAATTCTTTTAAATTTTCACGAAAGTTTTATATATAAGAATATCTTACAGTAAGAAAGTAAGATTAATGAGGGTAAGAAAATGACTGTTGAAACAATTAAAATGTCTTCAAAAGGACAAGTTGTAATTCCGTTAGATATGCGAACCGAAATTAACGCCGGCGAAGGAACACTTTTTGCTGCTGTTAATATAGAGGATACCATTGTATTAAAGAAAATCACTACACCTAGCAAAGAAGATCTTATTAAAGAACTAGGACTTTTTGCTAAGAAATCTAAGAAGAAGCTTCAAAGCAAAGGTTTTACTGAAAAAGATTTACAGGCGAAATAATAATGGTTGTTACCTTTGATACCAATGTACTACTTTCTGCTACGTTGTGGGATGGAAGTGTTGCGCAAAAGTTATTGTATGATTTAATCAGACAGAATGTTAAAATTTATTCTTCTTTGGAGATTTTGAATGAATATCAAAGAGTTTTGAAAAGGGATTTTGACTTTTCTGATGAAGAGATAACAGAAATTATGGAAAAAGTTCTAACATTTGTAACATTAGTAAAACCAAAAGAAAAAGTAAAAGTTGTTATAGAAGATCCTAGTGATAATGTCATTATTGAATGTGCTTTTGAGTCGAAGTCGAAATATATTATTACTTACGATCCTCATTTATTAAAATTAAAAGAATACAAAGATATTCAAATTATTAAACCAGAAATAGCAAGGGCAATTTTCTAAATAATTAAAATAAGTCATCGAGGGCACGTAAATGATTGGAAGAATCCCCTCTAAACACAAACTTTTATAAACAAAAATAGATTAATTATAATAAAAAAGGAGGTAGATTTAGTGGTGGCTCTTAACGGAGATATATTCTTATACTTAGGAGTAATAGTGAGTATTGCTGCCGTTGTAGCTTATTTATTTCGTTTAATTAAACAACCACAAATTCTGGCTTATGTTTTAGTCGGAATTTTCCTGCCCTTAGTTTTTGAATTTATTACTGGTTTAAGTTTGGATAAAAGTATCGTTGAATCCATGTCAATTATCGGGATTGCTTTCTTGTTGTTTATTGTTGGTTTAGAAATTGAATTAAAAAAATTGAAAAATGTTGCTTTAGTTTCGACTGTAGGAGGAGGAATTAGTATTTTGTTATTGTTTATTTTTGGTTATTTGGTGGCTTTATTATTGGGTTTCTTAGGTTTAGAAGCAGCCTATATTGGATTGATGTTAGCGTTCTCTTCAACAATGGTTGTTTTGAAAATTCTTTCTGATAAAAGAGAGTTAAACACTTTACATGGCCGAATTGTAGTAGGAATTTTATTGTTAGAAGACATTGTTGCTATATTTGCTTTATCAATTCTTTCATCAATAAATGATTTTTCATTAAGTTTGTTCGGGGTGGCCGTGTTTAAATTTTTGGCTTTGTTCGGAGTGGCGTTTATCTGTAGTAAGTTTCTTTTTCCGCGCATTTTTCGTTTTGCGGCCAAGAATCAAGAATTGTTGTTAATCACTTCCTTAGCAGTTTGTTTCATCTTTTCTTTAGCTTTTCATTTTTTGGGGTTTTCCATAGCAATTGGAGCGTTTTTAGCTGGATTGACATTAGGTAATTTGGAATATAGTTTTGAGATTATTGGTAAAGTAAAGTCGTTAAGAGATCTTTTTTCATTATTGTTTTTTGTTTCCTTAGGGATGGGATTATCGTTAGCAGCGATTAAAGGGATGATTTGGCCTTTAATTGTCATTTTTTTATTTGTAATTTTGTTCAAACCGTTAATTTTTTTAGGAATTTGTTCATTATTTCAGTATACAAAAAAACCGTCGTTTCTTAGTGCAATTTCATTAGCTAATATTGGTGAATTTTCCTTAATCATTGCGACGCAGGGCTTTTATGAGTATGGACATATTTCCCAGGAATTATTTTCTTTGATTGTTGTCGTAACTTTAGCTTCAATTACAATCACTTCTTACTTGATTAAATATGATTCGGCAATTTATAATTTGTTGGAAAAGCCATTGTCAGTTTTCGATGTCTTCACGATTGAAGGGTTAGAGTATGCGCCGACGGAAATAAAACCCAAAATAGTTTTGTGTGGTCATGACAGAATTGGTTTTAGTGTTTTGCGTAAGTTTGGACAGTCAAAGAAAAAAATTTTAGTGGTTGATTATAATCCAGAAGTGATTTCTAAGTTGGTTAAAGAAGGTTATCACTGTATTTATGGGGTTGTTAGTGATCATGAGATTATTGAAAGGATGAATCTTTCTGGTTTGAGTATGTTAGTTTCGACAGTACCTGAGTTTCATGATAATAGTTATTTGTTAAAGAGAATTCGGGCTGTAAATAAAAAGGCGAAAGTAATCGTTACAGCATCCCGAGTTGATGAAGCTTTGAAATTGTATAAACAAGGGGCAGATTATGTGATCTTGCCCCATTTCTTAGGAGGAGAGCATGTGGCCCAGATGATTTCTGACTTTCGGGCAAAGAAGATTAAATTGAAGGAAGCGCGTGTGGATCATATTAAACATTTAGAAGAACGGAAAGAGATCGGTCACGAACATCCTAAAGAGCAGTAGTAATTAATTTTTATTTACAAATAATCAGGGAAAAAATAATTCTCTTTTTTTAAGAAACATTTAAAATTGAGAACGACTTCTGTTATGTAATGGATTTTAATAAAATACCGCCAGTAGAAACGAGTAAGCATTTCTTAGATTTAGCTTTCCGTAAAGCCAGAGAAAAAGGGAAAGCAAAGAAGTTAGTAGGGAATTGGTTACAAATTATTCGTAAAAAGGAATCGTTAAAGTTAGATATCATTAAAGATAATTTAGTGGTTAAATTACAGAAAGTGTTGGATAGTTTTCCACAAACCAAAGATTTAGGTGTATTTTATATCAAATTAATGGAATTAACGATTGATTATGGGAATTATCAAAAATCTTTAAGTATTTTGGAATGGTCAATAAAAAGGATTCAGTTCTTTCAGCGTGATTATGTTGGCAAGATTAATCGTTGTAAAGAGAGAGGTAAGATTTCTGGTTTATCAAATGAATTTTATGGGCGGGTTTCTTCTGTGATGAAGAATGTTGGTAAGCATTTAAAGTATTTAGAGCAGGCGCGGAAAGTAATGCGGACTTACCCAGCAGTTAAGGAAATGTTTACAGTTTGTCTTTATGGGTTTCCGAATGTCGGCAAGACAACTCTTTTGAACAAGCTTACGGGAACAACGGCAGAAGTAGCCGCTTATTCTTTTACTACGAAAACGATTAATTCTGGTTATTTTAAAGTTGATGGTAAGAAAATACAAGTATTGGATGTTCCGGGTACTCTGGCGAGGGATGAGAAGATGAATAATATTGAGCGACAAGCAGATTTAGTAAGGCGAGAGTTAGCTGATTTAATCGTTTATGTCTTTGATTTAAGCGAGCTCAGTTCGTATTCGATTCGGAATCAAGAACAGTTGTTTAGAAAATTAGGTAAGAAACAGAAAGTGTTTGTTTACTTTAGTAAATTAGATTTGATTGATGATGATCTTTCTAAGTATATTAAGAAGTATCGGCCTTTAGATGCTTTGGGTTTGAAGAAGAAGATTGAGATGTTGGTAAATTAAAAAAGTGTCTCCTTTCTTAAAAGAGGTAATAATTCATAATCTCTACTGTCATATTGGATGTCCCATGTTTCTAATAATTCTTTGACCTTATTTTTTAAATTTAAAGGAACTAAAATTACTGTTCTAGTAAGAACAACTCCATCATCACCTAAAACTTTTTTAATTCCTCTAGTGAACTGAACTTTTTGTACATTATTAAGTTCCTTTAATGAGTACTTGTAAAGAGCAACTGGTTTTATCCGATAAATTTCAGATAGTAATTGCTTTCTTTTTACACTATATCCTTCTTTAATTAATGTTAACCATAATGGTGAATGAATTGTTTCAATATCAACTATCTCAAGATCAACTTCTTTTTTGAAAAGGTTTCTTATTTTTTCTTTTGTTTCAAAAATATTTTTTTTATCTTTTACTACTATAGCAATGTCGAGATCATTAGCTCGACCTCCTTTAACAGTAGAACCAAAGATAATTAGATCAATGATGTTCTGGTTTAAGAATGGTTTTAATTTCTTCTGGTACTGAATTAGTTCTGGCGATTTTTTGAATTCCATCTTTAATTATTTCACAAGTCTCTCTTAAAATTGGTTTAGAATATGCGTCAATATAGTGTGTAAAAATTTCATCAACTATGGGATAAACTTCTGAGAACTCATCTTTTAATATTTTAAATCGTTCTCCATGGTTTTTTGGAAGTCTTCCTAATTTTATGTTAATGATAAGATCACAAATGGCAAAAAGAGCTTTGGAAAGTAAGATGGTAGAATTTTTGTATCTCCCTTTTTCTAGTTCTTCTACGCCACCTTCATATTCTTCGATAATTGTTTTACTTAATTCTTGCATTGTTTATTTTAAATATAGTAATCTTTTATAAATGTTTTCTTTTAACAATGGGGGTTGTTTTTGGTTAATTGGTTAATAGAAAACAATCTCTGTTTTTAGTTAACATCAGAAGTAATTTTGGCACTATTTTGTTAATAAAAAACGATATTTTTCTTGAGTTTCATAGTTGTTCAACTCGGAAACTTTAAAAAGGAGCAGATTATTCTTAGCTTAGATGGAGTTAAAAGAAGAGAAGTTATCCAGAGCAATTAGTGCTTATTCTAGAAGGGAGATTCTTAGATTATTAGCTTCAAAAGAGTTAACGGTTAAAGAAATTGCTAGTTCTACTAAGATGTCGATGTCGTTAGCTTCTCGGCATTTAAAGATGTTGTATGATTTGGGTTTTCTTGTTGTTAGGAAAGAATATCCTTACAAACATTATTCTTTGAAAATTAAAGAGATTATGGGATTATTAGATGCATATGATCGGGTGATTAATAAATTATGAAATTGAATGTCAGAAAGGGCTGGAAGAGGAATAAGAATAATAGTTTTAATGAGAAAGTGTTCTTAGGATTCTTAATTGTTATTTCTGTTTTTATCTTAATCGCCACTCCTAATCAAAACCTTGGCTTGGACACCTCCGTTCTTTCCACCCCCCAATTGGAAAGCCAAGGTTTTCTTTCAACTAAAGGCGAAGCTTTTAGTGTCCCAGATGCTTTGCCTCTGTGGACTTTTTTTACTGAGTTGTTAGGGAAGGTTGAAGGAAGGATTACTGGAGCAGCGATTAGTATCGCTCCAAATGAAGAATTGAAAATTACTGACTTAGGGATTCAGGTTGTTGCTAATGCTACTCAATGTGGAACGGTTAATGGCAGTATTACTTTAACAGCGAACATTACAACTACGGGAACTTGTTTCGATGTTAATAATTCTAATATAACATTAGACGGAGCAGGTTATACTATTACTGGAGATGCTGGTAGTTTAGATTATGGAATAATTAGTACTAGTTTTAATAATATTACGGTCAAAAACTTTGCCGGAATAAATAATTTTACTAACGGTATTAGAGCTCTAGGAATGGACAATTCTACAATTTACAACAACACTATCGCTTCTTCTGGTCCTGGCATTTATATGGAGGGTTCTAATAATACTTTAATCTCTTCTAATAATATTAATACTTCTGGTAATGCTGATTATGGTATTTTTCTTGATTATTCTTCTAATAATTCAATTACTTCTAATATCATTAGTACTTCTGAACAAAATAGTTATGGCATTTTTATCGATTCTTCTTCTAATAATTCAATTACTTCTAATGATATTAGTACTTCTAATAGTTCTAGTTATGGCATTAATATGGAGGGTTCTAATGATAATTCAATTTCTTCTAATAATATTAGTACTTCTGATAGTACTAGTTCTGGTATTTATTCTTATGGTATTTTTGTGCGGGGTTCTAATAATACTTTAATTTCTTCTAATGATATTAGTACTTCTAGTCAGGGTACTCATGGCATTTATCTAGATGATTCTTCTAATAATTCAATCTCTTCTAATAATATTAGTACTTCTGGTAGTGAGGGTGATGGCATTAATATGCAGGATTCTTCTTCAGGAAATACTTTATTAAACAATAACATTTCAACTGCTGATTGTGGGATTCGTGATACTACAGGAAACTCTTCCATCAATTATTTGATCTATAACAACTCCTTTGGAGAGATTCATTGGACAGATAATAGTACTAATGGATTCTTACGCAATCTTAATGTTGGTGGTAATATTGGCCTGGGAATCAACTTATTTATTGGTAATAATACTGTTGCCTTGAACACTTCTGCTTTTGATGATTGTGGAAGCGGTGCTAGTAAAATCAATTCTAGTGCCAACATTACCTTATACAATTTAACTTTGGGCTTAGTTGATGTAATTTACAAATCAGAAGATTACTTTACTAACAGTTCTGCTGTAAAAACAAACGGTTCACTCTGTACAGGTTGTAATATCTTTAACTATTCTAATGTAACTGGAACATTAATTTTTAACACCACTTCTTTTAGTAGTTTTACTGCAGTGCAAGATTTAACCAGCCCAATAATTAGTAACGAAGCTGTTGATGTAACTTCAATTTATGTCAATTTTAGTGTGCGCTTAAACGCTACTGTCACTGATGATCTTTCAGTTGACACTGTGAAATTTTATGTTGAACCGTTTGGCAATTTAACTGCTACAAAAAATGGTGATGAATATTACCTTGTTTGTAATTCTACTAATACTTGTAATACTACTGAAACAGGAAGTTATAATTGGACTAGTGTTTGGGCTAATGATACTGTAAATAAAGTTAATACAACTACTCCAAATTTACAATTTAATGTTACTACAACGCCAACGGTTAGTATTGTTCTAGTGTCTCCAACAACAAATACCAACTTTACTGCTAACCAATCTACTGTTTTTACGGTTAATGTTTCTTGCAGTGTTACTGACTGCGGTGAAATTAATGTTAGTTTAGATCCGATTACTGGATGTGATGTAGCCATTTCAACTTGCGGTTCTTGCGGAGATTTGTTCAGTGATGCAACTGCTGGATGGAATTTTGCTGGAGGAGTCTGTCTAGACGGGACTGGTGGATATGTGACAGCACCAGATGCAAGTTGTGATGGTATTGGTGTTGGTGGGGCTAATGATGAAGATTGTGGAGCTCGTAATGATGGTACAGATATTTCTTATTGTCCTAGTTATGACCGTTTAGGTTCAGCAGTAAGTTCTGGTGATTGTCTTTGTGCGACAGCTCCTTGTGCCGGTTCACACTGGGATGAATATGATTTCACTAATGAATTTTTTTCAGATAGTAGTAGTGCAGCAACAAAAAGTGGATTAATTAGTACAACTTCTGGAGATACACCTTTTTGGACCAATACTAGTAATCCTTATAATATTACTCTTAATGAGAATCAATCACAACTAGTAACTTGGTATGTGAACACTACTGGAAATGTTGATACTGAACATACTTTCTTTGCTTATGCTAACATTACTAGTGAGTTGTCAGTAAGTGCAAACACTTCTTCAATTAATATCACTATTATTGCAGATGCTCTCACAACAACTTTATCTTCGCCAGGAATTGCTTATTATAACGATTCTTCGGCAACGCCAACGATAAATTTTACTTGTAGTGCAACTGATGATACGGAATTAAGAAATATTACTTTTTATTTAACCAATTCTAGTAATCAGTCTTTAATTTTAAATCAAACAACTGTGATCAATGGTACTTCTAATAGTAGCAATTGGTTGGTTACTTTTTCAGTAATGGGTAATTATAGTTGGAACTGTTTGACTTATGATGATCAAAGTAATCTTGATTGGGCTACTAATCAAAGTTTTATTCTGAATTATACTGCTCCGGCTACAGCAGCTACCACTACAACCACTTCAGGCAGTAGTGGAGATAGTGATAGTGGAGCAGCGCCATTAGAAGAAGTGCCTCAAGAAGCGGCTGCAGCGGTTATTGTTGAAGAAGAATCTGGAAGTAGCGCTCCAGAAGAGGCTGAGGTGAAAGGAGTGGCTGCGCCGGAGGAAATTTTGGGGAAGGAAGAAGTTAATTTTACGCAAATTTTCTTAAGCAGATTAAAAGAAATGGTTAGTGATTATAAAAACTATGGGTTTGCTTTTTTAATCTCTATTTTATTGTTGATTGGAATTATTTACGCTTTCTCCAAATTAAGAAAAATGGATTGGAAAAATAAATCTCTTCTTAGTGTGAAAGAGAAAGGGTTAGTGATCCCTTCACTAGGACTAAGTCAGTGTGAGAAGAAACCGCTTAAAAAATGGAACCAGAGAAAAAAGTTAGATTTAATGGAAGAATTAGAGCAAGTTAACTTAAGAATAGGTCAGATAGGTCAGAAAGATTCGTCTTTAATTCCTAAAAAAACTCAACGAAAATTAAATGATTTATTAGTTAAGAAAAAATCAGCTTTAAAAATTAAACCTGATCAGAAACCAATTGTACTTGAACAACCTGCTAAGATGATCGCTTTACAACAAGAATTAGCGAAAATTGAACAGGAAATGCAAGGATTAAATAAAACTGTTCCTAAGAAAATTAGAAAAGTTGTTCTGGTTGAAGCTGTTGAGGAAAAGAAACTAGTTCCTCCAAAAATTAAGAAGGGGAGGAAATCGTTAGGAATTAAAGAAAAACGATTGGCATGGGAATTAAAACAAATAAAGGAAGAACTGAAAGGGATGAAATCAAAACAACCTAAAATAAAAAAGAAAGTTTAATGTACTATCACTGGGCAATAATTTTACAACCGCAAGGAAATTTCTTAGCAGCACGTTTTAAAGCTTCCTTGCCTAATTTAATATTGGCCTTATTAATTCTGATTTCCATTAAAGTTTGGCCTTCCTTAACTCGCGCCGCACAACCAACTGATTTTCCAAAAGATTTTTTCATTCCCGTACTCATCCGGTCTGCTCCTGCTCCAGAAGCAAGTGGATTTTCTCTTAGAACATGATGAGGATAGATTTTGATTCTTAAATGATATTCTTTACCGAGATTTTTTTCTAACAATCTATTAGAAGTCATCCGGGCAGCTTCAATGGAATTATGACGAACGTGCATTGCTGCTTTAGAGTTTAATTTTATGACAGAGTCATACTCTTTTCTGGGATTGCCCATATCAAACTTAATTACTTTCATATGTGGCCGCCCGCCTCGAACATAATTTTTTTTAGAGTACTTACTAATTCTAGTATAAGGTCGTTCTAATTTTTGATAGGAAGCATTCTTTCTTAATTTGGCCATTTTAAGTTAAAACTGAGGGTTATTTATAAAGATTTCGAGCCAGGTTTAGAATTATTATCTTGGATTGGTGTAGTCAACTATTTTTTCTTAAGCAAACACCAGGGCACGGCACGATTATGAATCTCGTTTACAACTCGCCTCATGTGCCTCCTTTGGCGCTGGTGTTTGCGAATTAAATGACTACACCTCTTGAAAGGAACATTTATATAATAGTTTTAGATACTTAAACCTAGATGGTAAAGAAGAAAGTTAAAAAAAGAGGTCAAAAAGAGCCGAAAAAGAGTTATCGACATATGTTTGGCTTGATTGGAATTATTTTACTTCTTTTTGTCGGAGTAGTATTTTTTGCTGATGATTCTGAGAGTAGTTTTTTAACTACTGCTGTGGATAGTCCGACAGTTTTAGCGATTAGTAATCCTACTATGAAAGTATTTCCTAGTTTAGGTGCAGGAGTAACCAGCGCTTTGTTTGATGTTGTTTTGAAAATTCCGGTAGAAAAACAATTATTAGTTCCAGGTGAAGAATTACTGTTTTCAGTAGGTTTGACTAATTTTGGGCAAGCCCAAACTGAGGCGAAAATATCTTACATTATTACTAGAGGAGATGGTGGTGAGATTGTCTATTTAGAACATGAAGATCGTCTCGTAGAAACGGAAGCTGAATTTCTGAAAATATTACCATTACAAGAATTACCTTACGGAACTTATAACATTTATGTTCATTTACTTTATGATGAAGCAACGGCGACTGCTTCTGGGAAATTTACTGTAGGAACAAAATAGTTTCTGAGAATTATTTATTTCTTCTAAGTAATATGTCAACTTGCACGGCACGATTATGGGGCAATGTTTAACATTTAATTTTACTGCCCCATGTGCCTCCTTTGGCAAAGTAGACATATTAATTATTATTTCTTCTTAGCCTTAACCATTTCTTCAACTTTTCTCTTGACAAGTTTGCTTTCTAAGCGAGATCTAATAACATTAAATTTAAATGATAATATTGTTCCTAAGACTAAGATTAAAGAGCCGAAGATTATTCCATAGACTAAAGATGATAGTTTTTTCTTAGCCACAGTAAACATAGTTGCGTATTCAGGTTCTAATTCTAAGCCCGGATAGCTTAATTTGGCATGGAAAGTGTACTGTCCGGCAGGAGTATCTTCAGGAAGTTCAAATGTTCGCACAAAGTTGTTTTGCGTCTCTACAGCGACGGTTTCTTTTTCTTCGAGAATGATCTTGTCCTCTTGATCAGTAATCCAGTAGGATAAAAATATGTCAATCCGGCCACCACTACCAACATTGATTAGTTTAATTGAAGTTAATAGTTCTTCTCCTGGATAAACAGTTTTATAATCTTCAGGGATTATTACTTGGATGTCAAACAAAGAAAATCTGATGACTACTTGTGGTTCGCTTTCTTCTTTTGTTACGGTGAAAGTGGTTTCAGCTTCTGACTGGCCGAATGGTGAGCCCAAGATTACTTTTAAGTAATGTAATCCAGATTTTAATGTCGGGGGAGCTTGCAGATTAGCAACAAAAGAAGCTTGTGTTTCCACAGCCACAGTTTCTGATTTAGAATATTGGAGTTGTCCGTTCTTATCGAGAATTTGATAGGTTAAAGTAACGTCAATTCGTTCTTGATTAGCGAGGTTGATTAATTTGGTAGTAAACCAGAGTTCATTCCCAGGAGAGATTTGTTGGTAGGTTTTGGGCAGGTCAATTTCAATGTTAAAGTTAGCTGATCCAGAAGTAGTTGATTCTAATTGATTAACCATGTTTCCGGTTAATTGATCGGTATTTTCTTCTGGAACAGAATCATCATCAATTGTTTCTACGGTAACACAGCCACTAATGAAGATGAAGAGTACAATGATTAAAATCATGGTTTTGTTCATTTTTTTACCTGGTCGAAAAAGTTGAATATTTTTTCTTGAAGATCTTCACCAATTTCTTTTTTAAGAGTGAAAGCGAACACGGGAACGTTTTTTTGGGCGGCGTAAGCATTCATTTTGTTAACAAAGGTAGTAATCTTTTTTTGATTATTATAATCTCTTAGCCTTTCTAAAGTATCGATCATGATGATTTTTCTGCCACTAATGTTATTGATGAATGATTTAACAGCTGTTTGGAGTAAATCTAATCTTTCTGGAGAGATATAAAGAACTTTATCAGCTTTACCCTTTTCAGTAACACAGTCAATGAAATAATATTTATTGGTATCAATCCTTCTTTTTTTGAGCATGTTTTTGACGTTTTGACTTGATTTGTTAAGAGTTAAATAAATGCAATGTTGTCTTTTTGTTCTGAGAACTTTAATGATACTGTGGTTTAGTTCAGGAGCAGAAGTCATAATCAATTTTGAGTTACCCTTAACAATTTGTGATTTAATTTGTTTTCTTTTAGTAATATGTTTGTGGGTGTGATGAGTTAAATAGTAAGTTGTGGTTGCTCCACCAACTAACAAAATAAGACTGATAATAATTACAGCTAGCCAGTTAATCGTACTGCTAAATTTAATCTTATTAAAAATATTTTTTATGTTTACCGCTGCTCCGGTTAAGAAATTGCCATTGTTTTTTTGAGGAGCTGAGATGGTAAAAGATCGTTCGGCTTTTGCTTCTTCGACTTGGTCAGCGTATTGCAATTCAACTAATAAACTGTATTCACTAGGAAGGTAAGTGGAAACATTAAAACTTTTCAAGAATTCTGTCTGGACATCAACTGGAACGGAAACAGTTTCTTTGTGTAGAATTGCTCCGTTATTATCGGTAAGGGTATAAGTAACATTTACTTCAATTAATCCTGAGGAGCTGAAGTTGACTAAATTGATCTTAGCGAGCAGTTCATCTTGGTTAGTTATTTCTTCAACAGTAAATTCTAAACCAATGTCGAATAAGTTGGTTGATTGTTGAGGATTATTTTCTAAAGGTAAGTTGACTAATTCTGATAGGATGGCTTCCGGTGCAATAATCTCTTCTTCAACAACTGTAGTTTTCTTACTACTACTTCCTCCTCCACCGCCTCCGGAGGAACCGCCACTAGGTGGGGTAGGAGGAGCGACGTAAGTACAATTAGCTAATCTTTGTTCAGTGTAAGTTTGGTTAATGGTTTCTCCACACCAATTTTGATCATACTGAGTGAGGTTTCTTTCTTGGGCAATTGTATTGTTACTATAACAACTGCTCACGTTAGTCCAGTCTGCTGTTGTTATGTTGATTAGATTTGGAGTGCAGTAATCGCAGGTTTCTGTTGCCTGAGTTTCAGTATAAGTTTGATTAGCTTCTTCTCCACACCAGTTTTGATCATACTGGGTTAAGCTTCTGCTTTGGTTCAAAAAACCTGTATCTAAACAGGAAATGTTGTTCCATTCTGTCCAGGAAGTGTTGATTTGGCTAGGAGTACAAAAGTCGCAAACAAGATCTTGCGTTTCCCAGTAAGTGTTGTTATTACCGCTGTTCCATAAATCTGCCACGAGATTAGTTACAGTGTAACAACTATCATAATTCGTGTCATACTCAGTTTTACTATGGTTTTGAAAATAAGTATCATTAATTAAGCAACTAGTTTGATTCTCCCAACTTGTCCAGGAAGTGTTAGTAACACTGTAACTGCAATAGTTACAATTATAACTGTTATTTGCCGGGGGATTATTATCTGATCCTAAGCCAGTTTGGGCAAAACAATTGTTGTTATCAACAAAATAGCCAGTAAGAGTATCATTAATTTGGCAAGTTGTGTTTGCTTCTGTCCAGGAAGGAGTACAGTAGTCGCAGGCTTTAATATTTTGGAATTCTATGTAGGTTTGATTAGCTATTTCTCCACAGAAGTTTTCGTCGTACTGAGTAAGAGATCTTGACTGGTTTCTGGTATCATCAACAAGACAAGAAATATTGGTCCATTCACTCCAGGAGGTGTTGGTTAAACTAGGGATGCATACATAGTAATCAATTGTAACTTCATTTAGCTCAGGAGTAAATGTAGGATCTTCTGAAGAAAAAGTTGTTTGATACTGAAAATATTGAGAATTTAAATCCAGACTTTGCGGAGAAGTTGAATAAGTTCCTGAAAAGGAGGCATCGGAACAATCGCTGGTGGAACAGTTTCTTACTTCAAAACTAAGGTTTGATTTTGCTCTCCAGGAAGTAACTCCCTTAACATTTTGACCAGCACCATTAAAATCAGAAACTAGGGCTGTGAAACTAATTCCAGAATCAGTTGACTGAAATAAATCTTCACTCCCATCAACAATATAAATATAGTTATTATCATCAGTATATATAACAATACCGCTATTAGAATCACTTCCTTCATTAAAATCATCATTTACCAAAACCCAGGTTAGACCAGAATTGGTCGATTTCCATAAATCTTGGTTGTCTAAAATAAATAAATTATTGGAACCATCAATTGTCATATCTGTAGCATGATTGCCAACAGCATCATTATAATCATCTTTAATCAAAGTCCAATTTACTCCTAAATTAGTTGACTGCCAAACATCTGCTTGTCCATCAACAACATAAATATAATCTGAGCCGTCGATAGCGATCCCAAAAATATTTCCGTTGCCGCCATTAAAATCAGTACTAACTTTTGTCCAAGTAACTCCTTGATCAGTGGAACTCCAAACCTCTTCATCCCCTTCAATAATAAACAGGTTGTTATTTGAGTCGATTGCTAAAACCAAACCATTGTTTGATTCTCCACCATTATAATTATCATTTACTTTTGTCCAGGTTGTTCCAGCATCAACAGAATTCCAGATATCTTGGTTGTTTAAAATAAATCTTGCTCCGGAAGAATTTACTGCCAGATCTGTAATGCTGTTACCATCTCCATCATTATAATCATCATTCACCAATTCCCAAGTAAGACCAGAATCGGTTGATTTCCAGATATCTGCAGAATTATCTCCAGCAATCATGACGTCCGTAAGTGGAGTAGTGGCCTGCCAACTAAGGTTATTCCAAGTTGCTTCTGCACCAGCATCAAATACTTTTGAGGTATAAGTTCCGGAAGTTTGATTAACGGTAAGTTCTAAATGATCAGTGTCCCATACTGTATTAGAATAAGTTCCTAAATCAAATTCTGCTTGAGAATCATCAACAATAGTCGTTGCGAGAACGAGACTAACTAAGAGTAAAATCAATACAATTCCAATAATTATTTTTTTATTCATTTTTTCCAATAGTAGATTTTAGCCATCCCAGCTTGTCTGATGGAGATTTTCTGCGCGCCTTCTAAAAAAGCAAAGATATTTGAGATAGTATGGCGAGAAACTTTTAATTTAGTAGAAAGTTCAGAGACTGTATAACCTGCTTGATTCTTTTTCAACTCTTTTTCGACGATTTCTCGGTCCATTGTTAAGCACTATTGTTAATTAATGTTGTTGGTGACGTTGTTAAGCAATATTGGTTACTTTGTTGTTATCAATGTTTATCTTAACGCTGTGAACAGTATTGCTTAATAGTTTATAAAGGTTTGGGTGATTGAACTTATTTTTAGAATTTCTCGATACTTAACTGACCTTTCCTAGTCCCTTTAGGAACTTCTTTAACTTCTTCACCTAATTGTTGTTTAACTGACCCTGCGATTGCTTTACCGATGATTTGACTTAAAGAGGCTAAATCAATCTTCTTAACATCGCCAAGGTCTTTAAGACCCTGAGTGACAAGTTTTCTTGCTCTTATTCTCCCGATCCCTTTAAGTTTTAATAAATGTAACAAATCTTCTTTCGCACCATGTTTGATTCTGATTCTTAATTTACGTAGTTCTTTGCTGACTTCTTTATAATCAAGAATCTTGCTTAATTCTGCACAGGCGTATAAGAGCCAGTCAGCAATCTCTAATTTAACACGAATTTCTCCCGGACGGATATCATATGTTTCCATTAAATAATCTTCATCTTTTTCATCGATCCAGGATTCGAAGAATAAAGTAGTTTTAATAGAGTTCATAAATTCATTATATTCTAAATCAAAAGCGGAAGGTTCTTTTTCCAATAAGAGATCATAATTTTTAACCAACTGTTCTTGGATATATTCTTGTTGTTTAACTTTGATTCTTAGTAAAGGACGCATTTCAAGCGTATGGGTAATCATTTG
>JAHJDQ010000047.1 GCA_018812355.1 Nanobdellota archaeon
AATAGTTTTAGTTTATAGTATAATTTTTAGAGATTGCACCTATTTTTGTTTATACATTTAGTTAAGGAAAAGAGTTTACATCGTAGTGAGAGAGTCCGTTTTTATTATTTTAAAAACTTAAATTTTATTGAATATAACATCCGAATTAAGCGAAGTTGTTTAAGTTCTGGAGCGAAGCGGAAGAACATTAAACAATTTGGGGAATATCCCGAGCTGAGGGATTTCCCGCTTAATTCGTGTTAAACGAGGGTGAGGCGTAGCCGAAAGCGCAGCGTCCCCAAGCGGAACGAAGTGGAGCGCAGAGTTTTCTTACTGCCGAAAAGCCAGTTAGTGTGGTAGTTTTTGCCGACTTATCAATTTCTCCGTAGGAGACTATATGTGCGAAGCACGGGGGGAGTTCGTTCATTCCAAAGAGCTTTAGCGATACGTCATGAACAAGTATCAAGGGGGGAGTTCGTTTTTATCAAAGCCGAAGGCTCTTTTAGTTAATGTAGTAAGGGGGGAGTTTTGTCGTTTGAAACAGCAACATTTATAAGCAAATGCTAACATTTGCTAGTTTAGGGGTGAATTTTAATATGCCAACAAAAAATATTACTCTGAAAGTGGACACAGAATTATATGATAAATATAGAGATCACTGTAAAAAGGAAGGATGGGTAGTTTCAAGACAATTTGAAAAATTAATGGAATCACACTTAGAAAAGAATACTAAAGAGGGGAAAAATGTTTGAACAAATTTTCAAAAATGTAGATGATATTCTTTGGAAAGATGCAGGTTGCGGTAGTGAGTTAGATTATGTAGAACAAACTTCATGGATATTATTCTTAAAATACTTAGATGACTTAGAAAAAGAAAAAAAAGTGGCTGCAGAACTTGCAGGTAAAACATATGAAAGTGTAATTGCTCCAGAATTTCAATGGAGTGTTTGGGCAGTTCCAAAAGGTAAAGATGGAAAATTAGATCATCATAAGGCAATGACTGGTGATGACTTAATTGATTTTGTAAATCAAAAATTATTTCCATACTTAAAAAAGTTCAAATTAAATTCTGAAAATGCAGATACAATTCAATACAAAATCGGTGAAATATTTAGCGAATTAAAAAACAGGATTCAAAGCGGCTATAATCTGAGAGAAGTAATCAACTTAATTGATGAATTACGATTTGGAACTAGCTCAGAAAAACATGAAATGTCTCATTTATACGAAGCTAAAATCCAAAATATGGGTAATGCTGGAAGAAATGGCGGAGAATATTATACTCCTCGTCCATTAATTAAGACTATAGTCAAAGTTGTTCAACCAAAAATAGGCGATAAAATTTATGATGGTGCAGTTGGATCTGCTGGTTTCTTATGTGAAGCATTTAATTATCTTAATCATCCTAATTTAAGCACTGTTGAAGATGAAACTCTTCAGAAAAATACTTTTTATGGAAAGGAGAAAAAGTCTTTAGCATATATTATTGGGATTATGAATATGATTTTTCATGGAATCAGTTCTCCTAACATCATTCATACCAATACTCTTGCAGAGAATATAACTGATATTCAAGAAAAAGACCGTTATGATGTAGTTTTAGCAAATCCACCATTTGGTGGAAAAGAAAGAGCAGAAGTACAACAAAACTTTCCAATAAAGACCTCAGAAACTGCATTTTTATTTCTACAGCATTTCATTAAGATTTTAAGAGCTGGAGGAAAAGCTGGTGTTGTTATTAAGAACACATTCTTATCAAATACAGATAATGCTTCAGTTTCATTACGTAGACATTTGCTTGAGAATTGTAATTTGCACACCATATTAGATATGCCTCAAGGAACATTTTTAGGGGCAGGGGTTAAAACTGTAGTTTTATTCTTTGAAAAAGGCAGTCCTACTCGTAAAGTATGGTATTACCAATTAAATCTTGATAGAAATTTAGGTAAAACAAATCCACTAAGTGAAAAAGATTTAGAAGAATTTGTTGCTTTGCAAAAAGAGTTTAAAGATTCTGATAATTCTTGGTCTGTTAATGTAGCTGATATTGATACAACGACCTATGATTTATCTGTTAAGAATCCAAATAAAAAAGAAGAAGCACCACTAAGAGAACCTCAAGATATCTTAGATGAGATTGCATCACTAGATGAAGAAAGTGCTGAGATTTTGAAAGGAATTAAGGAGTTATTATAATGGCTTGGGAAGTTAAAGAAATAGATGAAGTTTGTAATGTTGAATACGGAACTAGAGTAGTTCAAAAAAGAGATGGAGGGACTATTTTCCCAGTATATGGGGGAGGAGGTGCAACATTTTTTATGGATGAATCTAACCGTGAAGATTGTTTAGTTATAGCTCGTTTTGCTATGTCTGAAAAATGTACTAGATTTGTTAAAGGAAAATTCTTTCTGAATGATAGCGGTTTATCAATTATACCAAAAGATAAAAATGAATTGTGTCAAGAATTTCTCAATTATCAAATATTATACTTGAATAATTATATATACTCTTTAGGAAGAGGAACAGCCCAAAAAAATCTTGATGTTCCTAAATTCAGGAAGATGAAAATACATTTTCCGAAATCAATTAAAGAGCAAAAGCAAATAGTTGCAATCTTAGATGAGGCGTTTGAAAAAATATCAAAAGCAAAAGAAAACTCTGAGCAAAATTTGGGAAATTCTAAGGAAGTGTTTGAGGTTTGTTTGCAGAAAGTTTTTGATAATTTAAGAAACAATAGTCCCATAAACAAACTAGGCAAATTATGCCATTTTGTCAGAGGTCCATTTGGTGGCAGTCTAAAAAAAGCATACTTCAAGCCATCAGGAATTGCAGTATATGAACAACAACATGCAATTAATAATCAATTTGATAATATTAGATATTTTATTGATGAAAATAAGTTTAAAGAAATGAAACGATTTGAATTGAAATATGGAGATTTAATTATGAGTTGTTCTGGAACAATGGGTAAAATTGCAATAGTGCCAAAAGATGCGACAAAAGGAATTATAAATCAAGCTCTGCTTAAGTTGACACCAAATGATAATCTTAATATTGAATTTCTTAAAGTTTGGATGGAAAGTAAAGATTTCCAAAAACAATTAACTAAATTTTCTAAAGGTGCTGCAATAAAAAACGTAGCTTCTGTAAAAGTGCTTAAAGAAATAGATATGCCATTTCCATCTATTGAAGAACAAGCTCAAATCATCTCAAAACTTGACAATCTTTCAGAACAAACTAAACAACTAGAATCTATTTATTCCAAAAAACTTTTATCTTTGGAAGAACTTAAGCAATCAATTCTCCAAAAAGCGTTTAAAGGAGAACTCACAGAGGTATCAGCATGAACGAATCACAAACTGAATTTGAACTTATAGAACCTAAACTAAAAGAAAGCGGTTGGGGGGTTATAGAAGGCTCAAGAATCCATAAACAATTCAAAATTAATCTGGGTAGAATTCAACCCGGAAATTTACGAGCAAGTCCACTAAAAGCGGATTATGTTTTATCCTACAAAGGAAGAAAGTTAGCTGTAATTGAAGCGAAAAGTGATGAACACGAACCTACAGAAGGAGTTGCACAGGCAAAAGATTATGCTTTAAAATTAAATTTAGAAACAACTTTTGCAACTAATGGAAAAGAAATCTATAAAATTTGCATGAAAACAGGAAAAGAAGAGTTCATCAAAAAATATCCAACTCCTCAAGAATTATGGAATAAGACATTCAAGATACAAAATGATTGGAAAGATAGATTTAATGCTATTCCTAAAGGTGGAATTTATGAACCGAGATTCTACCAAGAAATCGCTACAAATAATGTTTTAGATGCTATTGCAGAAAATAAAAATAGAATCTTATTAACATTAGCAACCGGTACAGGAAAAACTACAATCGCTTTTCAAATTGCATGGAAATTGTTTCAATCAAGGTGGAATTTACAAAAAGATGGAAAAAGACGACCAAGAATTTTATTTTTAGCAGATAGAAACATTTTAGCAAATCAGGCATTTAACGAATTCTCAGCATTTCCAGAAGATGCTTTGGTTAGAATCAAACCAGGGGAAATAAAGAAGAAAGGAAGAGTTCCAACCAATGGCAGTGTCTTTTTCACAATTTTTCAAACATTTATGTGTGGACCTAATGATACTCCATACTTTGGACAATATCCTAAAGATTTTTTTGATTTTATAGTAATTGATGAGTGTCATCGTGGTGGAGCAAATGATGAAGGAAATTGGCGATCAATTATGGATTATTTTTCTCCAGCAGTCCAATTAGGTTTAACAGCTACTCCTAAAAGGAAAGATAATGCAGATACATACAAATATTTTGGAGAACCAGTTTATGTTTATTCCCTAAAAGAAGGAATAAATGATGGATTCTTAACACCATTTAAAGTTAGAAGAATTAAAACGACAATGGACGATTATGTTTACACTTCTGATGATGAAATTATTGAAGGAGAAGTTGAAACTGGAAAAATTTACGAAGAAGCTGATTTCAATAGGATAATTGAAATTAAGGAAAGGGAAGCAAAAAGAGTAACAATATTTATGAATGAAATTAATCAAAATGAAAAAGCGATTGTTTTCTGTGCTACGCAAGATCACGCATTAGCTGTAAGAGATTTAATTAATCAAGTAAAGAAGAGTAAAGATCCAAATTATTGTGTTAGAGTGACTGCTAATGATGGAAAATTAGGAGAGCAGTATTTAGAAGAATTCAGAGACAACGAAAAAACAATTCCAACAATACTTACCACTTCACAAAAACTTTCAACGGGAGTGGATGCAAGAAACATTAGAAGCATAATATTAATGCGACCAATAAATTCAATGATTGAATTTAAACAAATTGTTGGAAGAGGGACAAGATTATTTGATGGAAAAGAATTTTTTACTATTTACGATTTTGTTGATGCGTATAAACATTTTAGTGATCCTGAATGGGATGGAGAACCGCTTGAACCTGAACCAAAAGAACCACGACCTACTGTTGTTAAAGAACCAACAGCTCCATATGGTAATGAATCTGAAGAGAAGCCAAAAAGAAAGAAACTTAAGATTAAATTGAGAGATGGCAAAGAACGTGAGATTCAACATATGATTCAAACTTCATTTTGGAGTGCAGATGGAAAACCAATCTCTGCAGAAGAATTTTTACAAAATATGTATGGAAAGCTTCCAGACTTCTTTAAGGATGAAAAAGAACTGAGAAAAATATGGTCTAATCCATTAACAAGAAAAGCATTGTTGGATAGGTTAGCAGAAGCTGGATATGGGATGAATGAATTAAAAACATTACAGCAATTAATTAATGCAGAGAATAGCGATATTTTTGATGTTCTTGAATATATAGCTTATGCAATAAAACCAATTTCAAGAGAAGAAAGAGTGGCAAAAGCACAAAATAATATTTTTAAAACTTTAGAACATTCACAAAAAGAGTTTTTAGAGTTCGTATTATCTAAGTATATTGAAATCGGAATTGAAGAATTAGATCAAGAAAAACTCCCAGCATTACTAAAGATAAAATATCAAGCAATTAATGATGCAACTGATGTTTTAGGTGGAGTTGAAAAAATTAGGTCTATGTTTATAGGTTTCCAAAAACATTTGTTTGCGGAGCATGTTGAAGCATAAGATGGTTAAAAAAAAAGAAATGGAACGAGAAATTCTACCTCACATTACTTTAAAGACTTATGATGATACTAAACTTAAAAAAACAGGGATGGCTATTGGAGGGTATTCTCACAGACCCATCGGTGCAAGTGATTTTAGGAATATGCTTTCAAAAGCGGTAAGTGTTGGAAATGTTAAGTCAGATGGATTTGATAATTCTTATTTTTTAATGGAGCTTGGGGCTGAATATTATTCTTCTGGTGTGAGTTCTATGCTCAAGGACCTAGATATTAAGATAAAAACTGTTCTCACTGAAACGCAAATTATTGTTAAAGCAATACCAAAAAAAATTGAAGAATATTTTAGAAAGAAGCAAACGATACCAAAAAAGATTACTGAGCCTATCAAGAGTATTTATGCTTTAGAAGGAGAAGATAAAATAGGAGATAATCTTCTTAGATTAATAAAAGAGGATATAGATAAGCGTAAAACATTTGGGATATCCATTCAACTTTTAGATAATCTTGATCAAGATGAAGAAGAAAATTTTAAGGAAATTATGAAACAAGAATTATCCAGAGAGATTAATCCCGCATACTTAGAAAATTCTAAGCAATTTATTTGTGGCACAAGTGCTAAAAGAATAATTGAAATATCAAAAAAACCTTTCATTAAAAGAATCGCAGAACAAGGAAAAGCAAAACCTCAAGAATATTTTGAAAATGAATTAATATTAACAAAAGATTCTATTGAGTATGAAAAGAATGAAGATGTTCCAATTATTTGTGTTATTGATTCCGGGATAAGTGGTTTAATGGAAGAGTTTTGCGTTAATAGAGACCAGTATATTTTTAAAACTCCAGATGATACTGTTAATCATGGTTCGTC
Source organism: Nanobdellota archaeon (assembly GCA_018812355.1). GTDB lineage: Archaea > Nanobdellota > Nanobdellia > Woesearchaeales > GW2011-AR9 > JAHJDQ01. The sequence goes on from JAHJDQ010000047.1 coordinate 6,491, forward strand.
TGTTTCAAGTATATGTGTATTCGGTGAAGATCTTGTTTTTAAAAGATTTCCATTAAAACAAAAATCAAAAATTATTTCTTTAAAATTGGATGATATTGAAAAACGAAACATTCCAATTGAAGAAGCATTAATGACTGCAATTAGAAAATATAAACATATCACAAAAATTTTTTGTTTATCATACGCTTATGAAGATACTACTGATTTAGGTTTGAGACTTGATGCTGTAAAAAAATTAGATTACTTTATTCAAGAGAATAATGTTTCAGTTATTGTTGCTTCGGGAAATATAGATCTGTTTGATGCTTACAATGACAGAGAGAACTACCCAAAATATTTATCTAAATATCCAGTTTTATCTCCTGCGGAGGCAAAAAATATTATTGCAGTTGGTTCACTTTGTAAAAAATCAACCAATAGTAAAATAATTGTTTCAAAGAATACTAGATTAGGTATTCATCCTGTTTTTCTTAGGGATGATTTAGATAAGTATAGATTTTTCAAACCCGATTTATTAACATACGGAGGAAATTCCGAATTGAAATTAAATCAAGATAGAATAGCAGTATCAACAGATTTAGAGATAGCTACAATTAATAATCAGGGAGATTTAGTTCATAATTTGGGAACTAGTTATTCAGCACCATTGATTGCACTTTGTTTATCAAGATTGTATAAAATGTATAATTATGTTAATTCAGAAACTTATAAAGCAATACTTCTAAATCAAGCATGTTATGATGAAATAAATGGACTTCCAGTATTCAATGTTTTAGATACTGAAAATGTTATTAATTGTAATGATGGGATTTATCTAAATTTTGAGGGAGAAGTTAATCCAAAGTATAGGTCAGAAGAACAAGCAAGAACAAATATTTTTGAATGTAAAACTGTTAAGTTTAATATGCCTGAAGAAGCAGAAAGTATTGACATAATTACGGTTCATTCAAATAATCATAAATTTCAAGACCTCAGGCGATTCAATACACGACTCGTAGTTGAAATAGTAAAAGGAAACGGAAAAACAATCGCAAAAAAATATGGAACAATGAGTAGAAACTGTGCAAATACTTATGGTCATTATACTTTTTCACGAGATTTTGCAGGAGAATGGTCAATAAAAGTTCATGTAGAAACAAGAGGAATTTCTTCTGATGAGTTAGATTCATTAAAGGTTAGATTTGGCATTAGTATTAGAATAAACCTAAAAGAAGAACATAAAAATGATCTTAAAAAAATTTATTATAAGATAAAAGGTGTAGAAGAAGAATTGTCCCAAGAATTATCAGAAGATGCTGTTAAGGTAATAATAGAATCTTCACAAGAAGGTGAAAAAGGTATTGTTTGATTTAGACAAAACTCCCCCTATCCGTTTTTAGAACTCCCCCCATTTGAAAATATAAATTTCTGCGTAGCAGTCTATATGTGCGTAGCACCGAACTCCCCCCTCGTTTCGTTTTTTTTAGTCGGCAAAAATTTGGGTGAAGTGAAACGTAACCGTTAAATCAATGTTAGAAATAGTCACGAAGTGATTGTTTGAGTTTCCGTTTTATCCGATTTAACGAAGGCACTAACTTTTAGGTTTTTCGGGAACGTAGTGAACCTATTAGGCAAATAAAAAATTACGTATAACATCGCAACTATCCGCAGTTCGCGAAGCGAATTGGGGGATTTTTGTCAGAAAATCCCGGATAGTTGCTGTTGTGTGTGGGCGTCCGTGACGACCGAGAGGGAGGAGCAGCCCGAAAACTTTATGTTCTAGGTTGG
>JAHJDQ010000048.1 GCA_018812355.1 Nanobdellota archaeon
ACTAAAAATTAAAATGTTTCGGACCGCAGATGTTCCCATTATCATACCCGAATAAGAAAACTCATCTCTTAGGGCAAAATGAAAAACTTTGGCTTCGATATCATCATTATGGGTATTTGATACTTTGAATTCTATTATAGCATATTCCATAATGCCTGTAATAATAGCTACATCTCTGTGAATAAAACTTACCGATTGTATTGCATTAGAAAATGGAAGATCAATTCTTTTACTTCTACCTATTATCACTGTTTTACCTTCTTTCATTAATTCACCAATCATTATGTATGGAACATCCATTTCATCCCGATCTACATTCTGCTGTGCATGAAAATAAACAATGAATCCTCCATCAGTGGCAAAACTAATACTCATATTTTTTGGTTCAGAATATACTACTTCTATTTCCGAACCGTTGAAAAGATAGATGTTCTTGTCGCCGCTAAAGTATATTTCATTTTCTGAAATTATTGATGGATGCGAGGCAGTGTTAGGTTTTAATGGAATATTATATTCTTCAAAATCCCAAAAGCTTGTAGAATCAACATCTATATAAGTATTGTGATTTGTATCATTAGAAGATGGCTCTTTAGTAGTGCAAGTTGTAAAGGATTGAATGAAAAGTAAGACCAACCCTATAACAAAAATATTATGATAACTCTTTTTCTTTATCATTAAAGTATTTTAATATTCCCTCAATATTTTCTTTGTTAAAATCACTCTCATAAAATCTTAAAAACAGAGCTTTGCGTTTTTCAACATCACTTAAATTTTTATCCAATGAAGCTAAAACCAATGCCCGCGCAGTTTCAAACATACTTAACGCAATGAGCAGTTTTTCTTCACCGGATTTATTCTTATAAATTTCGTCTATCCTGTATTGTATTTCAGGTGTTGTGTCATTCATCTTTAATTATCTGGTAAATTTTATCAAGGTCCAGTCTTTCAATCCAATGTAACAAATATTCTTCATTTAATCCTGAGTTTAATAAGTTTTTTACATCAGCTTTTTGAACTTTTGAATCACCTTCTTTAATCCAGAGAAGTTTTGAAATGATCAGGTCTTCTTTGCTCACAATAAATATATGAAAATCAGAGATTTTAATTTTATTTCTTCTCTCAAATTCAACCAACCGGTATTTTTCATTTTTTCTTACAATGCAATCAACCTTTATCGAGCTCTTATTATGAATCAAATTAAACATAAACTCATTTTCAATCGCATCTTTTATCGAATCAACAAACAGATAATATTCTGTTTCAAACATCTGTTCAATTTTACCAATCATTCCGGAATTTATTTCCACAACCAGGTCAATATCCCTTGTCATCCTAGGCTGTACATAATAAGACATCGCAAGTGAACCGGTAAGCATATATTGAATACCAAGTTTATCAAACTTACCTGTAACATCTTTTAATATATCAAGTTCTGTTAGCATTAGTATCAAATTTAATCAATGAAAATGTTTGTTAAAAGATTTAATTGAACAATTACGCGAACAGATGCACGAAGCCGCAAAAGATCTTGAGTTTGAAAAAGCTGCTTCTATAAGAGATGAAATTGCTAAACTTGAAAAATTATTGAAATTAAATTAGCCACTAATTCACGAATTAAGACAAATAGAATTAGTGAATTCGTGGCTTATAATTTTTTTCCCTCCTCCGCGTAATCTCCCGAAGTTTCAAAAACTCTAACTTTTATTCCTTTCACATCCGATGGAAGTTCTGATTTGCTTATCTCTCCAAGCAAATACTTTGAAATGTTCTCTACCGTTGACTGAAAATCTACTACAACTTTTTTTGATTTCGTTTTTTCTAAAAACTCAAGCAAAACTTTATCATCTTTGTTAACCATAAAAGCATGGCCTAGTTTTTCGATGATGGGATCAACAATCTTTTCAACATCGTAATAATCTATTACCATTCCTTGCTCGTTTAGATCGCCTTCAAACTCAACAATCATTTTGTAGGAGTGTCCGTGTATGTTTTTACACAAGCCAAAATGTTCGGGCAGCCTGTGCCCCATTTCCCAATGGAATTCTTTTGCAATTTTCATAATAAATATTTAATAAAGATTGAAAAATATTGTGAACAATATTGAAATTATAAGAGCTTTATAATTTTAGTTTTGCAGGATTCTGCCGGGAATCGAATATAGTTAAAATTTTCAGCG
>JAHJDQ010000049.1 GCA_018812355.1 Nanobdellota archaeon
AAATAAATATTCTCATTTTCTATATAGATAATAGATTAAAACAACATTTATAAATATGTGTATATCTTTGTTGTATATAGAGGTTGTTTAAAATGAATACAAAGAATATAACTTTAAAAGTAAATTCTGAATTATATGATACTTATAGAGAGCTTTGTAGAAAGAAAGGTCTAATTGTATCAAGACAATTTGAAATTATGATGGAGTCACAGATAGATAAAGAAAAGGGAGAATAATGGAAGATATTAAACCCACAGAACAGCAACAAAAAGCAATTGAATTTATTGATTCACCCCTTTTAATAGTGGCTGGTCCGGGTACTGGAAAGACAAGAGTACTTACGGAAAAGGTTTTGTATCTGGTAAACAAAGGATATAATCCAAATCGTATTCTGGTAAGTACCTTTACTATAAAGTCAGCTGAAGAACTTAAAGATAGATTAAGAAAAAAACTTGGAGATACAGTAGAGAATATGCAGATTTCTACAATCCATTCATTTTGTCAGAAGATGTTGCAATCATTTCCAGAATATCATAACTTTGGTAATGTGTTTGGTGTGCTTGATGATTTAGACCAGTTTATCTATGTTAACAAACACTACTGGAACTATGGATTAAAAGATTATGTAAAAGATATTGATGTTGAGGAATTGATTAATTTCTATAACAAATGTACTGAAAATGATGTTGACCCAGCTGAATTAGTAAAACATTGTAAAAGAAATAATGAAAAAGAAATGGATATTGCAATTGCAAAGAGTTATCAGATATATCTTGGGAACTTATTAAATCCGAATGATACTAAACTTGATTTTGCATTATTACAGAGAGAGTTTTATCATTTATTATTGAATAATCCAAAAGTTCTTGAGATAGTAAGAGATATGTATGATTATATTTTGATTGATGAGTATCAAGACACTAATCCAATTCAAGATGCGATTTTTAAATTGATTAGTGAACCTAAATATAAAATCACAGTTGTTGGAGATGAGGACCAGAGTATTTATGGATTTAGGGGAGCTTCAATAAAAAACTTTAGAACCTTCCTTGAAAGGTATCCACAAGCTAAAAAATTGGAGTTAGAAGAAAACTTTAGGTCAAACAAAGAGATTGTAGATTGTTTTGATTCTTTTATGAAGCCATTTAGAACATTTGAAAAGAAAATTTTCACTAATAATCCAAATTTTTCTAAACCTTTAACACTCAACAGTTCAACAAGCGAAGAAGAAGGAAAGAATATTGTTGAATGGATTAAAAATCTTGTGAAGAACAATAATGTAAAATATGAAGATATTGCAATTCTATTCAAAAGTGTTAAGTTTCATTCGGCAGAAATTATTGATGAGTTAGAAAAGAATGAAATTCCGTTCATTACTACTGGAGATAGTTCTCTTTTGACTCAAGATGAAGTTATTGATATGCTTGTATTAATGTTATATGTTAATTCTTATGAACCCAATGATTATCAAAAAGAATGGTTATTCCAGAATAATATTTTAGAATCAGAATTTTTAGAATTATCTAAAGATACAATTGAGAAATTAAGCAAAGATATTGATATTTACAAATTATTGGACTCTTTTGATTATGATAAGCTTGAAAAGTTAAAAATTGGAAAAGAAGATATTGACAAACTTATTGCATTAAAGAATCTCAAGAAACAACAAACAAGAAATGGAGTTAGTCAATTAAGACTATTCTATAAAGTACTTGATGCAACCAAATACCATTATAGGTTATTCAAAAAATATACTGAAGAAAAAGATGGTGAATCTGATATAAAGATAAGAAACCTTGCAAAATTTTCTGATTTATTATTTAAGTTTGAAGATAATACTAACTCAAAAGAATATAAGACTTTACTCTATCATTTAGGAAGAATCCCAGAGAGCAAGATGGAAGATTCAGCTTCATTTGAAGATATTGATGCAGTAAAGCTTATGACCATACACCAAGCAAAAGGACTTGAATTTCCAATAGTAATTCTTGCTGGAGTAACAAACAGAAGATATAACAGCAAAACGCAAGAAGATGCTTTTATCATTGATATACCCAAAGAGTTGATGTTGGACCAAAATGAATTTGACAGAGGTGCAGAGTTAAGAAGAACATTCTATGTGGGAATGTCCAGAGCACAGAAAATTCTTGCAATATCTACTATAGATGGAAAAGGAAGCAAACCTTCAGAATTTATTGATAATATTGGAAGTTCTCATTTAATGCCTTATAAAGATTTCAATAAACAATTCAATGAAGATGACCATTATGAACCAATAAAAGAAAAGACAAAGATAAGCTATTCTTCAGTTAGTGCATACATAGATTGTCCTTTTAGATTCTTTTGTAGAGATTATCTTGGATTTCAAACTCCAACAGATTATTATCAAGCATATGGTGTTATAGTTCATAATTCCTTAAAGAAGTTACATATATTGATTAAAGAAGGTAAAGAAATAACAATTCAGAATATCATAGAAATAGTTGACCTTTTCTGTAAAGATGATGATTCAAGAAAGAAATGGCGAGATGAACTTATAACAGACTTGTGGAATTATTATGAAAAAACTTCCAACTTCATACAAGAAGTACTTGATGTTGAACTTCCTTTTTCATATATCAGTTCAGACTTAATAGTAAATGGTCAAGTTGATTTAGTAATTAGGAATAAGAACAATGATATAGAGATAATTGATTATAAATCAAGGTATAAAGAAGGATTAAGCAAGATGAATGTAGATTTGCAGTTAAGATTATATAACATAGCACTACAGAATAAATATAAAGATACCATAAAAAAAGTTAGTGCTTATACTTTCAAAGATAATACTCAAACTGACTTTACAAATACTGAAACAGACCTTGAAGAAACAAAGAAAACAGTATCTGGCATATCAGAATCAATTGATAAAAAAGAGTTCAGAAGGAACTGGATGGGTCCTTCTTGTGAAACAAAAACTGGTAAATGTGAATTTTATCAAATTTGTAAAAAACTCGAAGAGGATAATCAAAATGGCAAACAATGAAAAAATCGAAAAACTAAAAATATTACTAAAGAAACTGTTTCAATTTGAAAACAGAGATTTAGATTTTGGAATTTATAGAATAGTCAACATAAAGAAAAAAGAAATTGCCGAGTTTATTGATAAAGAACTCTTTGAAATAATAGAAAAAAAGATAAAAACAATTGAGCAAAGTTCTGATTTACAACAAGACATAGATTCATTAAGAAAATATATTGAAACTACTTTTGGTTGTAATATACAAGAAGCAAAGAAAAAGTATGTAGAAACTCCAAAAGTTAAAGATTATGTAGAAAAAGAAAAAGAAATCAAATTGGCTGATAAAGAAAGTGATATGGAAGAAGAAATATATGATTCCATTGTTGACTTTTTCTCAAGATACTATGATACTGGAGATTATATCTCAAGAAGAAGGTATTCCAAAGATACAAAGTATGCAATACCTTACAATGGGGAAGAAGTTTATCTTTATTGGGCAAACAATGACCAATACTATATTAAAACTGCTGAAAACTTCAAGAATTATTCATTTAAAGCTGGGAGTATCAAGGTTGATTTTGAAATAGAATCGGAAGATGTAGATGTTGAAAAGAATAACATCCAAGATGAAGAAAAGAAATTTTTTATTTTCAAAGATGCAGAATATGATGATAGAAAAAAACATTTAATCGTTAAATTTGGTTATAGAGGAGTTACTGATGATGAAGAAAAATCAATTGCTGATTTAACTGATAAGAAAAGAGTTGGAAAAGATGAAGTAAATGATTACAATCTTAATAAGATAAATGAAAAAATAGGGATTTACGGTTTATCAGATTTACAAATCAAACATACAAATATGTTAGGAGATAAATCTGATAAAGCAGAACTGGAATGGCATTTAAACAAATACACAACAAAAAATTCTTATGATTACTTCATACATAAAAATCTAAAAAAATTCTTGAAACAAGAACTTGATTTCTATATCAAAAATGAAATACTACATATTGATGATATTGAATCCGAAGATAACTTTAAAGTAAATTTGAATAAAGTAAAAGTTTTCAAAGAAATAGCGATAAAGATTATTGAATTTTTAGCACAATTAGAAGAATTTCAAAAGTCTTTGTGGGAAAAGAAGAAATTTGTTATATCAACTGATTATTGTATTACGCTTGATTATATAGATGAAAAGTATTATCCAGAGATTCTGAAAAATAAAGAACAATTAACTGAATGGAAAAACTTACTTTCATTTGATGTTGAAGAAGAATTAAAGAAAATAAAAGGCAAACTAACTGTAACTGGGAAAAAAGATGAAGAAAAACAAATTCAACTTCTTAAAGAAAATCCAACTTTAGTTATTGATACTAAATTCTTTAATATTGACTTCAAATATCAGTTATTAAGTGAGATTGATGAACTTGATGAAAAGACAAATGGTATATTGATAAATTCTGATAATTTTCAAGCATTGAATTTGTTATTGAATAAGTATAAAGAAAAAGTAAAATGTTGTTACATAGACCCTCCATATAATACAGAATTAGACAGAGAACAAGGTAATTTTTTATACAAAGATAATTTTACCTATTCTTCTTGGTCATCTTTATTATATGATAGACTCGTTATATCTAGTAAATTGATAACTGATGGGGGAGTTTTTGTTTCAAGCATTGATGATAATGAATTTTCTGCTTTAAAATTCCATTTAGATACTATTTATGGAAACAAAAATTGTATTAGTGTAGTATCTTGGAAGTCAAGAGATTCTGTATCAAGCGACCATATGATTTCAATGAATCATAATTATAATCTCTTTTATTCTACTAATATTGCTCATTGTAAATTTGGAGGATTCCCTATAGAAGAATCAGAATATTCAAATCCAGATAATGACCCCAGAGGTAAATGGAAACCAGTACCTTTAGATGCTAATAAGCCGGGTGGAAAAACAAAGTATGGCATTACTAACCCAAACAATAAAAAAGAATTTTTCCCACCAAATGGAAGAAGTTGGGCCATAAATAAAGAAGTATTTGAGAAATTATTGGAAAATAATAGGATATCTTTTGGAACTACTGGTGAATCAGCTCCAAAAAGAAAATTATTTTATAATGAAAGAATAGAAAAAGGAGATAGAAAAACTCCTATCTCTATTTGGTATAATTCTGAAACAACTAAAAATGGAACAAAACAAATTATGGATTTATTTGGAGAAAAAAAATTTAGTTATCCCAAGCCAGTTGGTTTAATAAGAGATATAATCTATATTAGCTCACTTGAAAATGATTTTATTTCTTTAGACTTCTTTGCTGGTTCTGGAACAACTGGACACGCAATATTGAAATTAAATAAAGAAGATGATGGGAATAGAAAGTTTATTCTTGTAGAAATGGGGAGTTATTTTGAAACTGTAACAAAGCCAAGAATACTCAAGGTAATTTATTCAGACAATTGGAAGAATGGAGTCCCACAAGATAACAAAGGTTCAAAGAAACAGATAATAAAATATCAAAATCTGGAGCAATATGAAGATTCTCTAAATAACATAGAGTTTAAGGAACCAAATACTCTTGCCAAAGAATCAAAAGATTACAAGGTAAAATATATGCTCGGATATGAATCTAAAGAAAATAATGTTTTCCTTAATCTTGACGCATTAGACAATCCTTTTAATTATAAATTAAAAATTGAAACTAATAATGAGTTTAAAGAACAAAGTATTGATTTAGTTGAAACTTTTAATTATATAGCTGGAATTGAAGTCAAATCTATTAAAAAATTAAATGACAAGAAAGTCCAATATGTTGTTGTAAAAGGAAAGAAGCAAGATAAAGAGGTTATTGTTATCTGGCGTAACAAAGATGAGGGATTTACTCCAGAAAAAGATAAGGAGTTCATCAACAAAGAAATACTTAAAGAAGATTATGATGAGATTCTTGTGAATGGAAATTCTTTGATAGATAACGCTAAATCAATTGATGAAATATTCAAATCAAATATGTTTAGAGGATAAAGAATGGCTAAAGTACAGAAAAAACTTCAGAATTATTTAATATTGAATAAATACTTATCTTCTTTATTTGGTTTTAAGGATATGGCAGATTTCAGAAAGCTACTCAAACCAATCCAAGAAGGAATAAATCATAACAAAAAATTGTATTATACTGAAGTATTGCAGAACTTAAAGATTGATGAAGAATTAAGACAGAAGCTTAACCAATATGATGAAAACATTCAAGAATACTTGAATCATATAAATCAGAAAAGAGACCCATTAGTTGTTCTAAAATATTTCCAATATGTTGCTATTTTATTTTCAGAGTTATATCTTGACAGATATTATAATGAATTTGATTCATTATATTCAGATTTTACTAACTTTGTATTATCACTCAATACAAAAGAAAAGAAAACTGGTGTTTACACTTATCCGTATCCAAGTAAAATAGCTATGCAAAAGTTAGCTTTCTGGTCTGCAACTTCCTCTGGTAAGACTTTGATGATGCACATAAACTGTTTGCAGATTCAAAAATATAATAACAAGAAATATGACAATTTCCTACTTATAACTCCTAATGAAGGTCTTTCGGAGCAACATTTGAAAGAACTTGATTTGAGTAGTTTAGAAAATAAAAGATTTGAAGCACAAAAAACACTTGAAGATTGGTCTTTGAAAAATCCCATAAAAGTCATTGAGATAACAAAAATAAAGAAAGAAGTTAGTTCTCAAGATGGTAAGACTATTCCAGTAGAAGCTTTAGGTGACAACAATATAATTTTTGTGGATGAAGGGCATAAAGGACATTCAACTGAAGCTCAAACTTGGAAGAACATTAGAAAAGACATTGTAAGCAATAAGGGTTTTACTTTTGAATATAGTGCTACATTTGGTGAGATTACTGATACAGATGATACTTTTAATGAATATGCTTCTTCAATAATATTTGATTATAGATACAAATATTTTTATGAAGATGGATTTGGAAAAGATTATCACATTCTTAACTTAAAGGAAAAAGTAGAATATGGGGATGAATACTTTACTGGTGCTTTGTTATCACTATTTGAACAAAAATTATATTTTAAAAATTATGGGAGACAAATTAAACCCTTTAATTTAGAAAATCCTTTAATGATTTTTGTGGGTTCAAGTGTTAGTGGTAAGAAGAATGATTCAGATGTATTACAAGTTATTAGATTCTTTGCAAGATTCGTAAATGAAAAAGATAATTTTAGTAAATTGATAAAAAATATATTAACTGATAAATCAAGTCTTGTTGATAGTGATGATAATCCAATATTCAAAAGTAAGTTTCCATATTTAAGAGAAATAGTTAGAGGAGATAAAAAGAAGATTGATGATGTTTATGAAGATATATTAAACATTTTATTCCACAAAAAGACTTCGAAGACCCTTCAACTGATAGAACTTAAAAATGCTGATGGGGAAATTGGATTAAAATTTGATTCTGAATACTTTGGAGTCATTAACATTGGAGATATTCCTTCTTTCCTTAAACTGATAGATTCAGATAAAGAACCTTATTTTCAAATTGGTCAAAAATCTAACTTTGAACAATCCTTATTTCATAAGATTGAAAAGAAAAATTCAACAATTAACTTTTTAATTGGTTCTAAAAAATTCATAGAAGGGTGGAACTCTTATAGAGTATCTTCAATGGGTCTTTTGAATATTGGTAAAAAAGAAGGAGCTCAAATAATCCAATTGTTTGGAAGGGGAGTAAGATTAAGAGGATATGACAGTTTGTTAAAGAGAAGTTATGAATTACAAAATGAGAATCAACTTCCACCAGAAATTTCTATACCAAATAATATGACTATCTTGGAAACATTGAATATTTATGGTTTAAACGCTAATTATATGGCAGTTTTCAAAGAAACATTGAAAGAAGAAGGAATTGAGGAATATGAAAAAATAATTTTAAAGATAAAACCTACTCTGCCAGTAAAACCTTTGTATGTTCCAAGAAGTTCTGAAGAAATAACTGATTTTAATGATAATGTTAATATAATCAATTATGACCAGCCAATACAAAAAATTAGGATGGATTTAAGTTCAAAGATAGATATACTTAAATCTGCTAAAGAATTTAATCAAGTTGATAGTGATTCTCCTTTAAAAGAAAATGAAATTGAAGATTCAATTGTAGAACTTATAGACTTTCAACAAGTATATCTTGAATTATTAAAATATAAAGATTTAAAGAAGTATAATAACTTATATTTCTCAAAAAAAGATTTGAAAGAAATGCTTTTCTTTAGGGATTATAAGATATTCTGTAAAAAAGAGATATTAGAAATTAGCAAATTTGAAGAATTAAACAAATTAGAGAAAATTCAAAATTATGTTGTTCAATTATTAAAAACTCGTATTGATAGAATTTATAATTATGAAAAGTATCATTGGTATCAAAAGAATTTGAAATATGAAACAGTAAGTCAAGAAGATGGTTCTTTAATACCTAAAGAATATATTTTTACAATAAATGCAAATGAACATAATCTGATTAATGACATTAGGGATTTCACTAATCAGATGAGGTCATTTATTAGAGTTAATTCTGAAGATAAAGATGATATTTACAAAAAAGATATGGCTTTTGACTACAATCTTAATAGGATAGCTGACTTTTTTGCTATGAATATTCACATATTCAAACCATTGATATACAAAAGCAATAGTAAAGATTTAGAATTTATTAAAATATCACCAACCCATCTTGTTGAAAGTGAAAGAGATTTCATTAAAGAACTTGATAAATATCTTGAAGATAATAAAGATAAATTAGATTTTGATGAGGTATATCTTTTGCGTAATCCTTCAAGGAAGGGTATTGGTTTTTTTGAAACAAAAGGGTTCTATCCAGATTTTATACTATGGACAATCAAAGGAGACAAGCAAACAATTACATTCATTGAACCACACGGATTAAGTAGAGAGTCCCCCGAAGATGAAAAGTTTAATCTTTTCAGTGAGATAAAGAACATCGAATCTGATTTAAATAAGAAAACAAAACTGAAGATTAAGTTAAATGCTTTTATTTTATCTCCAACAAAGTTTTCTGATTTAACTTGGGCTAAAACAAAACAGGAACTTACAGATAAAAATATTTTATTCTTGGAAGATGAACAAGAGTTCTTGAATCAAATGTTTGAAAAGATAAAAATTGATGCTTAATGGTAATGTTAACCAAATCAAAATACCTTGCTGGTTTGCAATGTCCTAAACTGTTATGGTTTCTTGTAAATGATAAAGAAAAGATTCCAGAACATTCTAAAGATGCTCAACACAAAATGGATGTTGGAACTGAAGTGGGTATTCTTGCAACAAAATTATTTCCAGATGGAGTCTCAATTCCAAGTGAAGATTTTAAGAAGAATTTAGATTTGACCAAAGAAAATCTGTCAAAAGGAGTACCTCTTTTCGAAGCTGGTATTTTAGTTAATAATTGTTTCTCAAGGATTGATATATTAAAACCAAATAAAGATGGTTCTTATGATATTATTGAAGTTAAATCTGGTACAAAAGTTAAAGATGAAAATATTGAAGATGTATCTTTTCAAAAACATTGTTGTGAGATGGCTGGATTAAAAATAAACAAATGCAGTTTATGTTTTATCAATAATCAATATATTAGGCAAGGTCCTATTGACCTTAAAGAACTATTTACTATTCAAGATATTACTTCTGAAGTAACTAAAGCACAAGAAGGAATACAAGATAGAATTGATGAGTTCTTTAGGATTCTTGAGTCTCCTTTACCTAATGTTTCAATTGGTAAACGATGCAGTTCCCCATATGGTTGTAATCTTATGGATGAATGTTGGGGCTTTTTGCCAGAGAATCATATCTTTACTCTGTATAGAGGTGGACAAAAGAGTGAAGCATTGTTCAATGATGATATTCACAGCATAAATGATATACCAGATGATATTAAACTAACAAATAACCAAGAGATTCAAAAGAAATGTGAGAAAACAAAAGAAGTACATATTCAATCTTTTGAAATAAAACAGTTCTTGGATACTCTTAATTACCCATTATATCATTTAGATTTTGAAACTTTCTCTCCAGTAGTTCCAAAATATGATAATTCAAGACCCTATCAAAGAATACCTTTTCAATTCTCGCTACATATTGAACAAGAAGATGGCTCCACAGAACATATCTCCTTTTTAGCAGAAGGAAAAGAAGACCCAAGACCAGCTTTTTTATCAAAACTTAAAAAAGTAATAGGTAAAGAAGGTAGTATTGTAGTCTATAATCAATCCTTTGAGAAAGGGGTTCTTAATGAATTGGCAAGAGATTTTCCAGATTATCAAGAATGGGTAAATGAAGTATTACCAAGAATAATTGATTTACTTATTCTATTTAGAAACTTTCATTATTATAATCCCAAGCAACAAGGTAGTGCTTCAATAAAAAAAGTTCTACCTGCTTTAACTGGTAAAAACTATGATGGTATGGATATAGCTAATGGTTCAGATGCAAGTTTAAGTTATGAAGAAATAACTTTCATAGATATGCCTTCAGAAAAAGTTAAAGAAATAAGGGTTGCTTTAGAAAAATATTGTGAATTAGATACTTTGGCTGAAGTTTTGATTATAAGAGAATTAAGAAAGTTAATTTGATATGTTTTCTTTTTCTAACTTCTTTAACACATCAATCCCTCTTTTTGTGATTCCTATCTCAGTATATGGTTTATTGTTTAATTTATGACTTTTCATTCGAACAATCTCAACACAATCAAAGATTTCTAACTCCTTACATTGATTTCTAATTGTTCGCCAATTACCATTTGTTTTCTTTTCAAGTTGAGCATAAGTCATCGCTTTATCTTTTAATAATAAAGATAAAATCATTCTCTTAATCTCTAAAGGATTTCTGCTCTGCATACCACCAAAAAAAGGTAAGTTTATATATTAAGAGCTCCCACTGTAGGGTGGATAGTATCAAAAAAGAGGTTTTAGTATGAGTAAACAACCAAAAAAGAACTTTTTAAGAGATGATATTACTGTAGAAGATGAAGAAACTACAATAAAAAATCTTAAAAAATTATTAAAAGTTAATTTAGACCCAATAAATGGAGCTAATCTTTTCATAGAAATAGCATCCTTATTTGATACTGAAGAAAACTTAGATTTAGCATTAAAAACTGCAAATCTTAAACGAGTAAAAAAATGATAAAAAAACTAAATACTAATGAAATAACTTGTATGATGTGTCATAGTAAATTAAACCCAAAAACATTGAAGTGTAAATGTGGCATAGTATATGAAAAATATGTAAACAAAAAAGCTAATGAAGAAAGTATTAGAATTGACTATAATAATCCATCAACTAAGAAAGTAATGGAAAATTTAGAAGAAGTTTAGTTATACAAATAAATTATCTCAATTTCGTCTTTATCGTGATACATTCCTTGCCAAAGGATATTGCAATTCTCATCAGCTCTATCTGTAAACATCTCACCAACCTTATGTATGCTATCGATTTCGTGATTTTTAGGCAACTTTATTGCAATTAGGATATTTGATACCTTTTCTGGTAAAACTATTGAATTAGAATCAAAATCAAGAGATAGCTTACTCAATTTAGAAATCTGGCAAACCTTATCCTCAACAGCTTTCCAAACATCAATGTAATCCAAACCAACAAGCCCTCTTTCAAAGAAAGTGATTTCTCTCCACTCTTGAAATAACTGATTCTTGTATAGTTCTTCGATATTTCTTATTTTATTCAAACGAAAAGGCATATAATACTTCTTGATAATATCTCCTTTTTGTATCATAGTTTGAGCAATTGCATTAAAGACATTATCATAAGATTAAGACATTTTAGGAATTGGCAACTGAACTGGTTCTTCATTAGGTGAATTAAACCAAGCTCCTTCAATAGTTCCAACATATTTATCATCTTGCTTCGTAACTTTAACATCAATTAACCCATCAGAGAAAGTTATGCTATCATCTTCCCAGCCATCTACATCAAATTCGTTGAAAGGAAACCTATTATCCTTATCTTTCTTTATAATCTCGATGATTTTTAGCAATACTTCTCTATTTTTTGGATTCTCATCTATCAGATTATAATAAATATTCATTACTTCATCCTTCAATCCAGTCAATAACTCATCTTCTCGGTTCATTTTTGATAGTCCAAAACTTGCAAAAACTGTTCCCTTTTGAGGGTTAAGCTGTTGGATATTTACTCGATAATTCTTAAAGCTCCAACTAATACGTGGTAAGTTGCCTTTCTTAAAAAACCTTTTCATTTTATCATATAAACCTTATATCACATTATCTTCTTTATTTACTAATTTCTTCTTTTCTTTATCCTTCTTTATCAGATTATTGCTTAATAAAATTTCTTTGAACTTGTCTATGAATATAGGACTATCTTTTAACATCTGAAAAATTGCTTCATTTAATCCTTTACTCATATCAATATTCTGGTGCAAAGGTTGTTGCATTATTTGATTAGTGAAGTTATCTGCATCTTCTTGTAACTTTTCTAATCTTAATGCTTCACCCATATCAATAATTTGCCCACAATTACAATACAAAGAATCTGGAGAGTTAATCTTCTTACATCTTGGACAAATAATCTTATCTAAACTTGTATCAATCTTTACTTCTTCTGAATCAACACCTTTAAGATTTAAGTATCTGTTATTTACTTCTTCTTCCTTATAATGTAAATAAACATTCGGCATTTTAGAATTTTTACTCCATCCAGCTCTAATTCTTAAATCTCTTTCATTAAAATGTTGCCTTCTTGCTAAATAATCAAGACCACTATGACGAAACCAATGAGGATTAACTTTCTTTTTTATTTCTGCATCCTTGCCTAACTTCTGAAAAGTTACTTGAATACCTCTTACAGTCATTCTATTATTACGGTTATTATCACTAAAAGAAACAAACAAAGGTGAATTAGGATTAGTTCTATCTGGATGATTGTTTAACCATTGCTCTAATGCAGGTATAGAATCAATTATTGCTACTGTTCGTTTACCAGTTTTACCGTCCAAATTAAGTAGTGCATAATTATTTTTCTTATTAAAATCGCTAATATTACAATTTACCAGTTCTCCAACTCTACTTGTTGCTTCAAAAGAAACTTGTAATAATGCTCTATCTCTCGGATTATTAGAAACTTCACACATTTTTTTAATATCTGAAGGAGTTAATACTTCTTTAGGATTTATTTCTTTTAATGGCTCTTTAATCAATTGTATATGTGATATGAACTCTGGCATTTTTTTAGCTTTTAATAACCACAAATAGAATATCTTTATTATCAAAGCATAATAACTTAAAGTTGTTTCCTTGATTCCTTTAGTTGTTTTATGCTCTAAATCACTTAAATAATTATCAATATCTAATTTTGTAGCTTCTTTATATGGCTTATTTAAAAATTTACCATAATCGTGTAAGGTTCGTATATACTGGTGATAAGAAACAAAGCTTTTAGCTTTTTGTCTCGGGATTCCATAATATTTATCTTCAAGAAATATTCTTTTTTCTCCCCTTCTCAACGCATTATAGTATTCTTTTAATGTATTAAGGTTATCATCCGATAATTCTCCATTTTCAAAAATCTTTAATATTTTAGATTTATATCTTTCTTCCAGAGTTTGCTCTGTGTTTATTTTCCTTTCATTCATTTTCATTTCCTCCATTTCAAAATGAATCAAAGTTTTCTTTTATATATCCAAAAGGGCGTTTAAGCACCAAAATATACAAAATTAAACACACTAAAAACAGTTAGCTTAAAACGAAGTAGAAAGTAATTAACATAGGAATTATCAGAAGTTTTTTGGTGAGGCAACCCACACCAAAAAATTTGGGAAACATTCGGGAAATCGCTTGGCGATTTAGGCGAAGCCGACCGAATTTTCCTGATAATTCCTGTTAGTTTCGTTTTCCGCTACGAAGTCCG
>JAHJDQ010000050.1 GCA_018812355.1 Nanobdellota archaeon
AACCAATCGTTTCTGTAATCGCGGCATCCTCATACCCTTTAATCGTTCCCTGGACTGCTGCGGCAATATTCGGGATACCTGTCCCTATTGCACCAATAACTAAACCAACGATTAAATCAGGAAACTTTAACGATTCCGCTAAATTTATCAAAGATAAAGAAAATAAATAAGAACCGACAATCAATAATCCAGCACCAATAAAAAAAGTCAAGATTGACGGTTTAAATTTTAAGAAGGGCATGTGGCCAATTAAATTTAACTTTTTCTTAATCATGACAACTTTATCGCGACGATGTTTATGCGGCCGCCACTTTTCAAAAGCCCATACATTTAAAGCATAAGGAACAAATAATAATAACAAAATAATTCCTTCTACTCTTTCATAATGTAAATCAGCCCCAAATAACATCACAATAATCGCCGCAATTACTAAATAAATTCCATCTCTAATTACAACCGATCTCTCTACAGATAACGGTTTGATGATCGCACTTAACCCAACACAAACACCGATGTTCATAATCACTGAACCAATAATTACGCCAATCCCAATATTAACATGTCCCAGTAAATAAGAATAAACTGCAATAAAAATTTCCGGCATGCTTAACATGAACGAAACCATTAAGGTAGTAATCGCAATATAACTTGTTCCTAAACGATGCGCTACCGGTACTAAAGAATCTGTTAACCAATCAGAACCCTTCCAAATTAGAAAGAATGAACCCAACAACAATCCTAAAATCAACAACATCATCATTTTATTTCTTCCTTCTCTTCATAAAATAAAAAATCAATTTATACAATCCTAACAAGACAATACTAGATAATACTAACACACCCCAATCGATCAATCCTAAAGGAACCGTCTTAAAGATTTTATTTAACGGAGTATAAAGTGTTAATAGATGTAACACAATTGATAATAACACTGCTCCTACTAAAGGCTTGTTACTAAAAATACCTAATTTGTATTCTGACCTAATTGTTTGTAATCTAACTAACTCAAAAAAGACTAAAGAAGTAAAGATCATTGTCTGTACTTTCATTTCTCCTGAACCTAAGTATAATATAAATAACCCAAAACAAACTACTCCTATTAACACTCCGAATAATATTATATCCCAACGTAAATCTTTCGACAAAATACTCTCTCTCGGAGGACGTGGTTTCCTTTTCATAATTCCTGGAGAGTGCGGATCTAAACTTAACGCCGTCGCGGGAAGACCATCAGTAATTAAATTGATCCATAAAATTTGAATTGCTGTTAACGGTAAGAATAAACTTCCTCCAGCAATTGAAGCATAAATCGATGCAAAGAAAATCACCGCAATCTCCCCTAAATTACTTGATAATAAATAATTAACAAACTTTCTGATATTATCAAAGATGCCTCGACCTTCTTCAATTGCATTAACAATCGAAGCAAAATTATCATCTGTCAGAATCATGTCAGAAGCTTCCTTCGCCACATCCGTTCCCGTAATTCCCATCGAGATGCCAATATCAGCTTTTTTAATCGCCGGCGCATCATTAACCCCATCTCCAGTCATCGCGACAACTTCACCGTTCTTTTTCAAAGCTTTAACAATATCTAATTTATGTTCCGGATTAACTCTGGCAAAAATACCTATATCTTTAATCTGTTTCCGTAAATCTTTAATTTCATTAAGCTGCTGACCAGTAATCGCTTTTCCGGTTATCCCTAACTCTTTGGCAATTGCTTGTGCCGTCGTTATTTGATCACCAGTAATCATGATTACTCTAATTCCAGCCTCCTGACAACGTTTAATTGCTACTTTAGCCTCTTCCCTGGGCGGATCGATCATTGCCTGCAAGCCCACAAAAACCATCCCTTGCTCCGCATCTTTCTTATTCGTATTTTCTTTATAGGCAAAGCCGAGAACTCTTAACGCTTCTCCTGCAAACTGTTCATTTTCTTTAAGAATTATTTTTTTATCTTCCCGTGTAATCCTTCTTACTTTGCCATTAATTAAAATTCGATCACATTGATTGATGAGAATATCTGGCGCACCTTTAGTATAAGCATTCTTTTTGTGTAAAGTTGTCATAATCTTTCTCTCGGAAGAGAAAGGGATCTCATCTAAGCGTGGTTCAGCCTTATTTAATTCTTGATTAGTAAACCCTGCTTTTTCCGCGGAAACAATTAACGCTGCTTCTGTTGGATCGCCTAAAACATTACGCTGATCATCTTTTCCTTCAAACTTCGCATCGTTACATAACGATCCAATTTTTAACAATTGCTGCAGATGTTCTGGATTAGCCAACTTGTTATCTAAAGTAAATACTCCCTTTGGCTCATAACCTGAACCGGTAATATCATACACTTGATTATTCGCCCAGATTTTCGTGACGGTCATCTGATTATGCGTAAGCGTTCCAGTTTTATCGGTGCAAATTGTTGTTACTGAACCTAAAGTTTCTACAGAAGGAAGTTTTCTGACTAAAGCATTCTTTTTAACCATCCGTTGTATTCCTAATGCTAAAGAGATTGTGATCACAGCAGGAAGGCCTTCCGGTATTGCCGCAACTGCTAAAGCAATCGCCGTTAAGAACATCACTGAAGCTGGTTGTCCGGATAATAATCCTGAGAAGAAAATGATTATCGCAATAATAACAACTGCAATCGTTAAATACTTTCCTAAGTCTCTTAATTTCTTTTGCAAAGGAGTTAGTTTTTCATGCGCTTCCTGAATTAAAGTAGCAATCTTACCAACTTCAGTTTGCATGCCCGTAGTTGTTACAATAGCAGTTCCTCTTCCTTTAGTAATAATGGTTGAGGCGTAAACCATATTTTTATGATCAGCTAAAGGTGTTTTTTCTTTTAAAGCAAGCAGATACTTTGTTACTGGTTGTGATTCTCCGGTTAATGGCCCTTCCTGTGTTTGTAAATTATGAATCTCAAGAAGTCTGGCATCAGCGGGAATTTTTTCTCCCGTTTCTAAAATAATAATATCTCCAGGAACTAAAAGCTTGCTGTCAATTTTGAATTGTTTATTGTTTCTTAAGACAGTAGCTTTCAACGAAGCCATTTTCTTTAACGCTTCAATCGCTTTTTCTGCTCGATACTCTTGAAAAAATCCTAAGACTGCGTTAAGCAAAATAATAATTCCAATTACGCTCGCGTCAACCGTTTCTTTTAAAACAATCGAAACAATTAAGGCAAACAATAAAATCCAAACTAACGGACTAGTAAACTGTTGTAAGAATATTTTAAATGGTGAGATGCCTTTTTCCGCTTTCAGTTCATTAAAGCCATATTTATGTAAACGTTCTTCTGCTTCATGACTAGAAAGACCTTTTTCTGTCGTTTTAAGAACTTTTAAAGTTTCTTCTTCTGATAAGGTATAATAATTAGTATTTTCCATCTTATTCTCTTTTAATATTATAAAAGAATTGT
>JAHJDQ010000007.1 GCA_018812355.1 Nanobdellota archaeon
AAACAAAGACCATTTACATTAATCCCAAAAGAAGAAATTGCGGGAGCAATTGTTGATATATTAAAAAATACTTTCAGTGCAACAAAAGAGACACTTGTTGCAGATATAGCAAAGGGTATTTATCATAATAATAGAACTGGCGATAAGATAAAGACAAAAATTGATGAAGCTGTGAAGCATTTACTCAAAAAGAATGTAATAAAACAAGATAATGGTAAACTGGTATTGGAAAAATGATACTTCAAAGGACGAGAAAATGAATAAAGAAAATACACTTTTTAATGATACAACTGTTAAAAGATTAGTTTCAGGTATCAATCTAACAATAAAACAGAAAAAAGCAGTTAAAATATGGTTAGGATATCTTCAAAATAAAAAATTAGAAAATGAAAAACAAGCCTATATAGAATTTGCAAATGTTATTCTAAAAGATTTATTGAATTATGATATTAGTCTTTATGGACTTAAACATGAAGAAGCGAACATAGAATTTTTATTCAAAAAAGAGGGAAATAATCTTATCTGTTTTGAAGCAAAAGGGGCAAAAACTAAAGATTTGTGGGCATATCAAGGAAGAGATAGAAAATCAAGAGAAACACCTGTCAATCAAATAAATTCTTACATGTATGAACAAAAGATTCCATTTGGAATTTTAACTAATTATCATTTATTTGTTTTATTTGATAGAAATGAAGGAAGTAAAAAATATCACTCCATTGATTTCACAGAACTAACTAATGAAAATAAATTAAAAGAATTTGTGGCTCTCTTTTCAAAAGAACAGGTTGAAAAAGGATTCATTTCAGAAGTTATTCAAAAGTCTATCATTGAAGAAAAAGAATTTACAAAAGAATTCTATAAATTATATCATGAAACAAGATTAATGCTAATAAAAGAATTTGAAAATAATTCTGAGATTAGTAGAGAAGCTTCTGTCCATTTTGCACAACTATATCTTAATAGGTTAATGTTTGTATTCTTTGCCGAAGATACTGGGAAAATAGATAAAAGGATCATAGAAGATAGAATCTTAAAAACATTAGATAATCTTCATTTATTCTCATCTAACTCTTCTAATATTTCTAATGTATTAATTGGGTTGTTTAAAGATTTGGATAAAGGGAGTGATTTTCCAGTTAAATTATTTGGATTTAATGGTGGTTTATTTAATCACCCAATTCCACCAAAAATATATTTTAAAGATTTTAGAGAGAATAAGTTTTTCATAGATGTTAATAAATACTCAAAATTAAAGAAAAAAGATTTAGAGTTAAATGAAAAACAAAAAGAAACTTTTGAAAAATATAAAAATAAAATCAGTCCAATAGTAAGAAATATTTTGCTAATGGCATCACATGACTTCAATACAGAAGTTAATGTTAATATTTTGGGACATATTTTTGAACAGTCCATTTCAGATATTGAAGATTTAAAAACAGATAAAAGTTCTCGTCGTAAAAAAGAAGGAGTATTTTATACCCCTGAATATATAACAGATTATATTTGTAGAAATACTATTGTCCCCTATCTTTCTAAAAAAAATGTTAATACTGTTCCTAATTTGATTAAGGAATACGCAGAAAATATTGGTGAATTAGAGGAGAAGTTTAAATCAATTAAAATATTAGATCCTGCTTGTGGTTCTGGTGCATTTTTAATTAAAGCAACAGATGTTATGTTAGAAATTTTTAAGCAAATACAAGAATTTAAACAATCGGAAGGGGAATATGAAGCAAAAAGTGGATTAAAGAAAAGAAGTAACACACAAGGACAGATTGTATTGTCTAAATGGCATGAAGAAGATGAAGCAAGAGAAATTATAGAGAATAGTATTCATGGAGTAGATATTAATGAAGAATCTGTTGAGATAACTAAACTAGCTCTATTCCTAAAAATGGCAAGAAAGAATAGAAAATTAACAAATTTATCTGACAACATAAAACGAGGAAATAGTTTAATTGATGATCCTGAGGTGGCTGGTGATTTAGCTTTCAACTGGGATAAAGAATTCCCGTTTAAATTTGATGTTGTTGTGGGGAATCCACCGTATGTTAATGGAAGAACAATGCAGGAAACAATTCCTTTACAAAGAAATTGGTTGAAAAAGAATTATTCATTATTGATTGAGAAATGGGATTTATATGTGGCTTTTTTTGAAAAAGGATTTAAACTTATGAAAGAAGATGGATTTCTCAGTTTCATTATTCCTGATTCTGTTCTAACTGAAAAATATGCAACTAAATTAAGGGATGAAATTACCAATAAGTTATGTCTCTGTCAGATTGATTTTTTTAAGAATATATTTGTATTTGAGGGTGTTGGAGTTCACAATGTAATTTTAAAAATAAAGAACGCAAAAAATCAAAAGTCTGTTAAAAAAGTAAGTCACTTTGATCTAAACGGAGATTTTATTTCTAAAAATGTGTCAAAAAAAGAAGAAATATTTAGAGACTTTGACTCATTTAATTATGACTATAAATCTGATGATTTTTTAAACTTGAGTGATATTTTTTATATTAGTAAAGGAATTGTATTTAATTCTGATGAAAAAAAACATAAAGGTGAGTTTAAAAAACAAGATTTAATCTCTAATACACAAAATCAAATAAATTGTAGAAAATATATTGAGGGGGAGAATGTTCATAAAAATGCGATTATAGGACACAAATATGTAGAATGGAATACCAATCGAATTCCAAAAAAAGTAAGTAGGCCTACATTTCCTGAGTTACATCAATCAGGAAAATTAGTTACCAACAAAATTGGAGATATTAAAGTAGCTTTTGATGCTGAAGGGTTTATATGTGATCAGACCGTTAGAATAATAATCAAATGGACAAAACTAAAAGATATAACAAATAAAAGCATAACTAGTAGCATTAAAAAGTATTCTACTTACTCTCGGAAGATTCTTGAAGAGAATTCAAAGAATTATGATGACAAATTTGTATTAGCTTTGATTAATTCAAATACAGTAAAAGCAATATTCAATTCTTTACGAGGAGTAGGAAGTATTGACATAAATCCATTAAATTTAAGAAAAATTCCAATTCCTAAAATATCTACATCAGAACAAAAACCATTCATTGAAAAAGCAGATTTGATGTTAAAATTGAATAAAGAGTTTTATGAGAAAAAAGATAAGTTTCTAAAACTAATAAAACATGAATACAAAATTGAAAAAATCACAAAAAAGTT
Organism: Nanobdellota archaeon; assembly: GCA_018812355.1. Taxonomy (GTDB): domain Archaea; phylum Nanobdellota; class Nanobdellia; order Woesearchaeales; family GW2011-AR9; genus JAHJDQ01. The sequence goes on from JAHJDQ010000007.1 coordinate 3,199, forward strand.
AGATGGGTTCTATGAATTAAAGTTTGATGATTTTATGAAGCAGTTGAAAGTTAATTTAAACATGGATAAAAAATCAGAACTTTTAGACTTCTTTGAAAAGAACAAAAAAGAGTTACAAAACTTAAAGAATCAAATTGAAAAAACAGATTATGAAATTAATCTGATGGTTTACGAACTATATAGTTTAAATAAAGATGAGATTAAGATTGTTGAGGAGAGTTTGAAATGAATGAAAAGATAGATCTTAAAAGAATTAATAATTCTCTTGATAAGTATTCCCATATCAAAAAGATCATTGGTGAAGTGAATAATGTGTCAAAGATTTATAATTATCCATATAAACAGGATAAAGGGATTGATTATGAATGGAATTTTTTTGGAATACTTAACTCAGAGGAATTCTCAGATGAGTTAATTGAAGAGATAAAAGATAAAATTAAATCAAAAGAAGGGATTCTTGAACTAATATCATATAATTCTTATCTTGGTCACATTACATTTAAAAAAAGAATTTTAGGAAGAATTGATTTTTTAATTGGAAAATTAAATGATGTGTATTTAAAAGAACAATTTAGATCTGGCTTGATGAATAATCCGTTTAGTTTTCTTTCTGAATTAGAATTTGCTAATTTTTGTATAAAGTCAGAGTATGAAATCATTGAAACTGAACCTAAACTAAAGTCAGGTAAAAAATTAGACTTGAAAGTGAAGATGAATCACAAACCAATTTTGGTGGAAGTAATCACGCCAAGAATTAAATTAGGTATGCTTCAAAAACAAGTAGGTTTCTTTCCAATTAGTGCAGAAATTGAAAATAACATTAGATCAGAATTTGAGCACCATCAAATTGAAATTAATAATATTAATGAAGATTTTATATTAGTTATTGATGGAGATTATGCAGGAATTGATTTAATTAATCTTAAATCAGCTCTAAAAGAATTTTACAATAAATATAAGAATAAAAACAAATATCTTTCGGGCATTTATTTAAAGAGAGGCGATAAATTTTTCTTTTTAAATTCTACTAAGAATTAAAATGGCAACACTAACTAAATCTAAATACATGAATGGAGGTCAATGCCAAAGATTACTTTGGTTTGCAAATAAGAAACAACTTCCAGAATCTTCTTTAATGGAACAACATAGATTTAGTCAAGGTCCTATTTTTGAGAAGTATGTAAAACAAATTTACCCTAACGGAGTAGAGTTAGGTGATTTAGATTTCAATAAGAATATTGAAAAGACAAAAGAATTAGTTAATGATAAGAAGCTAATTTTTGAAGCAGGATTTAAAGTTGATGAATTATTTATTAGGGCAGATATTCTAGAACCAAACGGAGATGGATGGAATTTATATGAAATTAAAGCATCTTCTGATGAAAAGAAACTAAAAATTTATTTTCCAGACTTAGCATTTCAAAAATATGTTATTGAAAAAACAGGATTAAAGATTAAGAAGTGTTTTGTTCTGAAACTCAATAAAGAATACGTCAAGAACGGCGAGATTGAAGCCGAAAAATTAGTAGAGAAACACGATGTTACTGAAAATGTTGAATTAGTTGGAAATATTGAAGAGAATGTACAAAAATATTTAGAAACACTCAAAGAAGAAGATGAACCACCAATTACAATTTCTGTAAATTGTAACAGGCCCTACGAGTGTTCTCTTAAAGCCCATTGTTGGGGTACTTTACCAACAAATAATGTTTTACATCTTACTAATTGGCGACAATATTGGAAATTCTTTCATGAAGGAATAATTGACATTAAAGATATTCCTAAAGAAGAGGAATTAAAACCAAAAGATGAAGTAATTAGAAAAGCAGCTTTAAGTTGTAAAGTTGTTGTTGCCAAAGAAGAGATCAAACATTTCATGAAAACATTGAAATATCCTCTTTATCATTTTGATTTTGAAACTTTTGATACTGCAGTTCCTATTTATGATAAATCAAGACCATATCAGAAAATCCCATTCCAATATTCTTTACATATTCAACATGAAGATGGAAAGTTAGAACATTTTGAATATCTTGCTGATGGTAAAGAAGATCCTCGTTTGAAATTGTTAGAACGATTGAAAGATGAGATTAAAGGGAAGGGTTCAGTGGTTGTTTTTAATAAGTCGTTTGAAAAAAGTGTCTTGACAAAATTAGCTGAAGATTTTCCAGAACATAAAGATTGGATTGAAGTTGTTTTATCTAGACTTATTGATTTAGCAGTACCATTTCAAAATTTTCATTATTATTGTCCTACTCAAAAAGGTAAATATTCAATTAAGAAAGTTCTTCCAGCAATTACTGGTAAAGGATATGAAAATTTAGAAATTAATAATGGTGGAGACGCTTCAATATTGTATTATAACAGCCATATTGCGAATAAAGAGGAAGTTAATGATAAGTTAAGGCAAAATATGCTTAATTATTGCGGATTGGATACAGAAGCGATGGTTTGGATTGTGGATGAATTGAGTAAATTAATTAAATGAAATGATTATAGGTAAATAAGATGGCAGAAAAAACAATTAAAATTAATCCTGGTGTTACATTACCTGAAGTAGTTTCTTCAATAAAAAAAGGAGAATGGAAGATCCCAAGATTTCAAAGAGAATTTGTTTGGGAAAAAAGTAAAGTTATTGAGCTTCTTGATAGTATGTATAAAGAATTTCCAATAGGTAGTTTTTTTCTTTGGATACCCCCAGAAGATTATGCTCATTATTACAAAGACATTCCAGAATTAAATATTGAAAAAGGAAATATGAGATATTATACTCATTTTATTCTTGATGGTCAACAAAGATTAACCTCATTATATGCAGTTTATAGGGGTCTTGAAATAAGAGGATTTGATTATTCAAAAATTTGTTTTGATCTTGATACTCATAAATTTAATGTAGATCCTGAGAACGATGAAAGAAATATATCTATTCATACAGTTCTTAATGAAGATAAATTTCTGGGAATCTATAATGAACTAACTGATGCTAGAAAGAAAAGGATCATGAGAGTTAAAGATAGACTGAAAAACTATCCATTCCCAGTAATCACAATAGAAGACAAAAATATCGAGGAAGCTTGTAAAATTTTTGAAAGGATAAATCAAGGTGGAAAAAGATTAAGTATTTTTGATTTAGTTGTTGCAGTAACTTGGGATAAAGATTTTGAATTAAAAGAAGAAATTGATAAATTCAATAAAGAAATTGAAGATGTATTTGGAAAAATTGATTATGAAGTTTTTAGTGAAACATTATCATTGATTATTAATAAACAATGCACAAAAGCATTTCAATTAAAATTAACTCCTAATGATGTTAAAGAACAATGGGAAGATGTTAAAAAAGCAATAGGAAAAAGCATACAATTTCTTAGATCTAATCTTAAAGTTAGAAATTACGCTTATTTACCCTATAGGGATATGCTTGCTTTAATAGCTTATTATTATTATGATTGTCATAAGAATAAAGTTGAATTAGATAAGAAATTTCTTGAAGAGTGGTTCTGGAAAGTAGCTTTTTCTAATCGTTATAGTGGTTCTTCATTTAATAAAATAGGAGAAGATAGAGCATATATTTTTGATAGAAAATTAAGAAATGAAGAATTTAGTATTGATTATGATATTAATATTTCAGTGGATAAACTTAAAAATGCAAATATGGGGAGAAGCACCGCATTTAGAAATGCGCTTGTTTTAATAATGATTCAACAACAACCGTTGAGCTTTATGGATAATAGCCCAATAGATATTGAAAAAGATCCCATCTCATCATTTAACGATTCTGAGAAGCACCATATCTTTCCTAAGAAATATCTTAGATCAATTGGTATTAAAGAAAAAAAAGCTACTAATTTATTAGTTAATTTCTGTTTAATTGATTCTCAATTAAATAAATTGATTTCTGGAACTGAACCTAAAGAATATTTCATTAAATTTGAAAATAAAAATAAAGAACTGAAGAAAGCTTTAAACTCTCATCTTATCCCCTCTGATAAAGAATCTGCAATATGGAAAAATGATTATGGCTTGTTTATCAACCAAAGGGCAGAACTTCTTTTGAGACAAGTTAAAAAAAGAATAGGAGATTTTACTGCAACAATTGAAGAACAGATGGATAACAAACCAGCATTATTAATACAAAAATTGGAAAAAAACATCAGAGAAACAATTAATAATGTGTTATATGATTCATTAGGCGAAAATTGGTGGAATGAAGAAGGAGTTATTCCACAAGATGTTAAAAATTATGTGACAGATAAGATTAAGAAAGAAAAAGCAAATAAACCCTATATCTCTAATGAAGAATGGGAAACATCATTAAGAAAATTAGAACAAGTTAATATTATGGATTATTTGAAAATCATTCTCAAAAATTGGAATTTATTTGAAGACATATTTGGTTCAAAGAAAGGTATTGAGAGATACTTTGATGGTTTTTCCACAATAAGAAATCAAATTGATCACATAAAGACTATTGATGCAACAGAGAGGAAATTTGGAGAAACATCAATAGAATGGCTTTTCAAATGCATTCAAGATAATGATGAAAAAGAAATTGAAAAGACTCAAAAGAAAAGCGTAAGTAAATTATACATAAATGAGATTTATGAGGAACTTAAAAGAAGAATACTAGATTTAGATTCAGAGATAGTAGAAAAACCCACAAAACATTACAAAGGTTTCAACAAAAAGAATAGTTTCTTCCACTTTTCGTTCATAAAATTTAGAAAAGACCATATTAGAGTTAGTTTATTAGTTAAAGAAGATACTTTCAAAGATCCAAATGCAATTACAATTGAAAAGTCAAGGAGAAAAGATAATGAAACTAAGTGGGTTACATTTAATATCTCTTCTTTAGATGAAATGGATTATGCTGTTGATTTGATTAAACAAGCTTATGACTATAATGAGTGGTATCTTCAAAACAAAGGAAAAAAGAAGACTGCTAAACACAATAAAAGATTTGATTTCTGGAAAGGACTTTTAGATGTTGCTAAGGAAAAAGATGCTGATTTTAAAAATCTGTCTCCAAGTGTATATCATTGGATTGGAAAAGGTGGTGGAAAATCAGGGATTTCTTTTAATTTTGTAATCTTAAATAGATATGCAGGAATAGAAGTGTATTTAGATGTAAGAAAAAAAGAGATTAATAAAAAAAGATTTGATTCGTTGATTCAACACAAAAAAGAAATTGAAGATATTTTTGGGGATCCTCTAATGTGGGAAAGATTAGATTCAAAGAGAGCCTGTAGAATAAGTTACAAATTTGAGAATGTTGGTCTTAAAGATACAGATTCATGGAGTGATCTTCAAGAAAAGTTAGTTATAAAAATGATGAAATTAGAAAAGGCATTTGAGAATTTTATAGAACAGTTATAATAAAGTTTTCCCGCCCACTCTGAAGAATGTGGTTTTTGTAAATGGGTTAATACTTGTAATTGTGAAATTAAAGATTAAGAATTCTCTTTAAAACTATGATAATTATCTTTACCAATTATTACATGATCAAGAACTTTAATGTTTAAAATTTCTCCTGCTTCCATTAATTTTTCTGTAATTTCTTTATCCTCTATTGATGGTTCTGAATCTCCTGAAGGATGGTTATGTACTAAAATTATTGAATTAGCACTTTCTTTTATTGCTGATTTAAAAACTTCCCTAGGATGAATGATTGAAGCATTTAATGTCCCAATTGATATGATTTCATCTTTAATAATTTTATTTTTTGTATCTAAATGAAGAACCATAAAATGTTCTTTTTTATTATCGGCTAGTTTTTCAGAAGCATAAAGAAAGACATCTTTTGCAGTTTTTATTGGCAAATTATTGACTTTGGATAAATTGTGTCTTTTATTGAATTCAAATAATGCTTTCATTTGCATTGCTTTTGCAGGACCTATGCCTCTAATCTCTTGTAATTCTTTTAATGATAAATCATTCAATTTATCAATTCCATATTTTGTAATTAGTCTATCACTCATTTCAATTGCATTTTCTTGCTTGTTTCCTGTCTTGAATATTACTGC
>JAHJDQ010000051.1 GCA_018812355.1 Nanobdellota archaeon
AACAACACCAGTATCGATTTAGATTAACATTTAACAAAAAAATATCCATGGCATGGTGGTGTTTTTCTTTATAAAGTCAGTATCAGAATTTTCTATACTAGGATGGATTTATTGATGTTAACTGAATTCGGTACTATACACATATACATCATAAACGAAACATTTAAAAGCAAGTTGTTGCCAATTTGCTTTAAAATGGAAAACTATACGCCAGAAGAAGAAAAAGAAGATAAATTTACCATTGAGAAAGATTCACCAGAAGAAGGCTTTATCCAGGGTTACGAGAGTGAGGATGAAGTTGAAGAATGCGCTGAGTGCGGCGCTGCCATCAATCCGGAAAAGAAAGTGAAGAAATCTTTTGATGGTGAGGACTATCAGTTCTGCTGTGAATCTTGTGCGAAAGAATATGCTGAAAGTATGAGTTAATTGTTTTTACTTTTTCAAAGCTTTCTCAATTCTCGGTAAACTCCAACAATTCAAAATATCTTTCTTAGTCGCCCAACCCCGACGAGCCATATTTACACCCAGATTATAGAATTGTAAATTCTGAGTATCATGCGCATCTGTTCCTAAAGAAAATTTACAACCAACTTTTAAGGCCGCTCTAACATGTTCTCCAGATAAATCTTGAGTTTCTGGAGCAGCATTAATCTCCAAGAAAACATTATTTTTCTTGGCAACCTGAAAAACTTTTTCTAAATTGATTTGATAAGGTGGACGAGTATTAATCAATCTGTTTGTCGGATGACCTAAAATATTAATTGGATAATTTTCCATCGCTCGACAAACCCTTTCTGTCATCTCTTTTTCAGACATTTTAGTGGCCATATGTACAGCAGCAACAACAACATCTAATTGTTTCAACTTTTTCACAGACAAACCAAGCGAACCATTTTTCAATATATCAATCTCTACTCCTGAAAACACTCTTATCTTAACTTTCTTACGCACCTTCTCAATCTCTTTCAGATAACTAACTAAACGTTTCTCATCTAACGGATTGGCAATGGTTATATCCCCAAAATGATCATTGAAAGAAATAAATTTCAATTTCATCGCTTCAGCAGCTTGAGCCATTTCCAAAAGAGTATTTGATCCATCACTCCACTTGGTATGGTTGTGAAATACTCCATTTATATTTTGCACTGTTACTAACGGGGGGATTTTATTTTGTAAGGCCGCTTCTATCTCACCAGAATTCTGTCTTAATTCTGGTTCAATGTACTGCAGTTTTAACTTCTTGAAAATATCTTGCTCATTCCTACCAGCAACCCATTTCTTGCCTTTAAACAAACCATATTCACTTAATTTGTAACCTTTTGATAAAGCAAGCTTTCGCACGGCAATATTATGTTGTTTATTACCAATAAAATAAAGCAAAGCAGAACCCCATTCTTTCTCCTTAACCACACGTAAATCAATTTGTAACCCGTTCGTTAATCTAACTGAACTCTTCGTTGTTCCTTTAGCAAGTACGCGTTTAATATCTGGAAGAGCTGTAAATAACTTCATTACCTTCCCCGGCTCATTTGAAACTACTAAAAAATCTAAATCACCAATCGTTTCTTTACCTCTCCTAAAAGAACCAGCAATCTCAATCTTTTTAACAAATGGATATTTACTAAACTGTTTCGTAATCTCTTTTACAATTGGCTCTAGATGAGCATAAAGAAACCGTTTTGGCCGAGATTTAACAAACTGAATTCCACGTAAAAAATCTTGTTCTGTACTTTCCCCAAACCCTTTTAATTTTTGTAATTTTTTCTTCTTGATTGCTTTCTCTAAATCTTTAATGTTCTTAATTTTTAATTTTTCGTAAAGAAACTTAATTTTCTTTGGACCCATTCCCGGAATTAAATTCAACTCTTCCAGATTTACTTTAATTTTCTTTTTTAATTGATTGTAATACTTTAATCTACCAGTTTTAATATATTCACTAATCTTCTCAGCAATATGTTTCCCTACTCCTGGGATTTCTTCTAGCTTTCCCTTTTCATATAACTCCTTAATATCCTCAGCCAGATTTTCTACCCCTCGAGCAGCGTTTCGATAAGCTCTTGGTTTAAACTCTATCCCTTGCAATTCTAAAATGTCGGCAATATTGTCCAGAATCTTAGCAATTTCTAAATTTTTCATGATTACCTCTTTTTAATAAAGTAATCTAAGAAGGTATTTATATTTTGTTATTAGAATTAATGTAAATTCTCATCATAAAATGGAGTAATCAAACCTTCACTACAAGCAACAAGATAATTTCCAACCTGTTGATCAAGAAATTCTTCAGGGATAGCTCTTTCTCTGATTATTGCAATAGCATTCATTGTTCGTTCAAGATCTTCTAAAGAATCGTCAGTCATCCCTTCATTTATTGGTTTAAAGTAAGCATTAATAACTTCATTTACTGTGGGCTGTGGATTATCATGAACAGCAGCGTTCATGTACAACCAAAACTCGCCCGCTATACCATCAGCTACATCTCTCAATTCTTGAATCACTTCATCAATTGCCATCTTTATACTCAGAATAAGAGTGATTTATAAAACTTCTCAATAAACAACCGCAACAACAACACCCTTAACATCTTCAAACCTAACTTTAAACGGATCACGAAGAGTATTATTATCTCCTTTAACATAATAATACATCCCCGAAGAATCAACACCCTTCTCAATCACACGATGAATCAGTACACCATAAGCAGTTTCATAAGAAATCACATCACCAATATTTATAGAATCAGCATCTTCTGGTTTAAGTTCAATTGCATTTGCTTCTTCATCAATAAATGGATCCATCGAATTAGTATCAGTAAACTTAGCCCAAGTTGCTCCAGGAATCTCGAGAATAACACGATCATTAAACACTTTAATCTGCTCTTCTTTAATCCAATTACTAGGAGATTGCCTTTCCGGAGAAGATAATAAATTCAGCGGAATCTTCTTATCAGAAAAAGAAATTACTGCTACTGAAAGTAACATTAATAGAACTACCAGTACAATAACAATTCTCTTAATCCATCCCATCTAAACATTATTTAATGATATATATTTTAAATGTTTCTATTGGAATATCTATTTTCCAGAACACACGTAAAATATATAAAGCATATGCTTTCTCGAGCTTAGATGGTCGAAATTATTCCCTATGAAAAAACCCCCGATTTAGAACTAATCACCTTAACACAAGATTGCCGATTCTTTAAATTTCCTTCTGGAGAAGAGTATATTCCAGAAGAAGAAAATGAGTATTTAGAACAATGTGAAACCAAACTAACGCTACGGGATAAAGTGAGTGATATTGGAAGTGGACTTCTCGGTATGGCTAAATGTGTAGTTGTCGGAATAGCGATAAGTTATCCTCTCGTAGAATATGTTTTAATTCCCAATTTCTAAACGACAACCTTTAAATAAACATAAATTCTTTCCTAATCATGGATTTTAGCAAACTAGTAGAACTGTATGAAGAACTAGAAAACACTTCCTCAGGGAACAAACTAAGAGAAATTCTCGCTGAATTCTTCAAGCAAGTACCGAAAGAAGATTTAGCCGTAATTACCTATCTTACTTTAGGAAAAATCTCTGCTGAATATGAAAGTGCTGTCTTAGGATTGGCAGATAAAACTGTTCTCAAAGCAATTTCTGTAGCGGGTGGAGTTGAAAGCAGTAAAGTAAAAAAGTTGATGCAAGAACAAGGCGATGCTGGTTTAGTAGCTGAAATAATCTTAAAGAAAAAACCAACCACTTTAGTTCCGTTAGGAAAACTAACCGTAACTGAACTCTTCCAAAAACTACATCAAATTGTTGAAACCTCTGGAACTGGCTCACAGGAAAAGAAAACTAATATTCTTGTTACACTCTTACAAAAATCTCCTGCTAAAGGAGCAAAGTACATCGCTAGAATTGCTTTAGGCACTCTTAGAATGGGCGTAGCTGAAATGACCGTCTTAGATGCTTTAGCGATCGCTTACACCAAAGAAAAGAAAAATAAAGAATATTTAGAAAAAGCTTACAACATTTGTCCTGATGTTGGCATTATTGCGGAAACAATAGCCAAGAAAGGATTGAAAGGATTAGCAAAGATAGAAATTTCTGTTGGCCGGCCAATTAAAATGATGTTAGCACAAAGAGTTTCTCAATTAGAAGACGTCCACAAAAAAATACCTGGAAAATTTGCTGTGGAAGGTAAGTATGATGGGGAAAGAGTTCAAGCACATAAAGATAATAATGGAAAGATTACTTTATTTTCCAGACGTTTAGAAAACAATACTAACCAATTTCCAGATTTAGTAAAATATTTAGAAAAACAAATTTCTGCCAAAACTTTCATTATTGAAGCAGAGATTTTAGCAATAGACGAAAAGGGAGAACCTCAACCTTTTCAAGTATTAATGCAACGTCGCAGAAAAAATGATATTCAAGAATACATTAAAAAAATTCCTGTACAAGCAAAAGTGTTTGATATCTTGTATTTAGATGGTAAGACAGTTTTCCAAGAACCATTCGAAAATAGAATTACCTTACTAAAAAAGATTGTCAAACAAAGTAAACATCTTACTTTAACTGAACAAATTATTACAGATAACCTAGAAACAGTAGAAAGCTTCTTTCAAAAAATGTTAAAAGAAGGTTATGAAGGTATTATGATGAAATCTCTGCAAGGAGAATATCAAGCCGGTACGCGAGGTTGGAACTGGATTAAATGGAAGAAAGATTATCTTCAAGATTTGAATGATACGCTTGACTTAGTAGTTGTCGGTGCGTTCTATGGCAAAGGCAGGAGATCAGGTACATATGGAGCGTTATTATGTGCTGCCTATGATCAGAAAAATGATCAGTTTCTAACTGTCTGCAAGTTAGGAACTGGATTAACGGATGAGTTATTAGCAGAACTGCCTCAGAAAATGAAAAAATATCTTCTTAAGAAAAGGGCCGCTCGTTTAGTGGTAAAGAAGGAGATGGAAGCTGATGTTTGGTTCACTCCTCATCTTGTAGTAGAGGTTTTAGGAGCAGAGTTAACTAAGAGTCCTTTTCATACTTTGGGATTAGCCTTAAGATTCCCTCGTTTCTTGAGATTCAGAGAAAAGAATGCTGAGCAAGCCACAACAAAAAAAGAATTGGAAGAGATGTTTGAGAGATGACTAACTCTCCGCTTCTGCTCTGACATACTCATACTCTTCAATAAACTTCTTTGCTAATGCTTTATCCTTAATAATCAAAACATTCTCATCATTACGAGTATCACCACCAGCAGAAGGATTAAAAGAACCAGTAATCACCGTTTCAGAATCAACAATAAAAACCTTGTGATGCATATTTTGTTTATT
>JAHJDQ010000052.1 GCA_018812355.1 Nanobdellota archaeon
TTCCAGCACAATCTTTATAAATTCTTTACAAAACTAGACAGAAATAATGAAAAATAAGCTGAAAAGCATTTATGAGCACAAATATAAAAAGTTATTAATTATTCCTTTCATTGTATTAATTTTGGCTTTTATTCAAATCGGAACCCAATATGCAGTAACCGGTGATTTTGTTAACAAAGGGATTACATTGAAAGGTGGTTCGACAATCACTATTGATTATGATACTTCTATTAGCATTCCAGAATTAGAAAATTTTCTTAGTAATAAGTTTCCTTTAGCAGATATATCGATTAGAACAATTAGTTCAGCCGGAATAATCAAGAGTATTGCGGTCGATTCAGATGCGCAAGACCAAAATGAAATTAATGCTTTATTGATAGCAATCCAAGAAAAAGTGCCTTTAAGTGAAGAGGCTTATGGGATTGAGACAATGGGTTCTTCGTTAGGAGCGAGCTTTTTCAAACAAACAGCAATCGCTTTACTAATCGCTTTTATCTTAATGGGGATAGTGGTTTTAGTTTACTTTAGAACAATCGTACCAAGTTTAGCAGTAATCTTAGCAGCGTTTTCAGATATTGTGGTTACGTTAGCTATTTTTAATCTCACCGGAATTAAACTCAGTACAGCCGGAATTGCCGCGTTCTTAATGTTAATAGGTTATTCTGTCGATACAGACATCTTACTGAGCACGCGAGTGTTGAAAAGAAAAGGTGAACTGATGAGCAAGATTTATGGAGCGATGAAAACTGGCTTAACGATGAGTGCAACGACCTTAACAGCAATTTTAGTTGCGTTAATTTTTGTGCAAAGTGAAGTGGTTAAACAAATTATGATTATTTTGTTTATTGGATTATTGGTTGATCTTTTGATGACTTGGATTCAGAATGTGGGCATCTTAAGAATTTATCTAGAGAAAAAGAAAAAGTACTAACATGAAACTGAAAAAAATATTTACTAATTGGAAAGTGTTGTTATTATTAATTTGTTTAGTTTTAGCAATTGTCGCGATTAACCCGCAAGTGTTTGGGAATGATGGAGTGTCTATAAAAAGCGTTACCACTAATTCATCCGCTTCTAATGCCGGAATTGAAAATCCTTCCTCAAGGCTGACACCGTTAGCAAAAGAAAAAATTATTTCGATTAATGGCGATGAAGTCAATTCTTTAGATGATTATTATGAACTCACTAATGAACTTTCTGTTAACCGGACGATTCGAATTGAAACTGATCAACAGATTTACACTGTTCTAACCGAGCCAGATTATCTTGGAGGGGTTAACTTAGGTTTAAATGTTGATGAGGCGCCTACTTCTAATATTAGAAAAGGTTTAGATTTAGCAGGCGGAACGAGAGTATTATTAAAACCGGAAACGAAAATTTCCGATGATGATTTAGAAATTACGATTGCTAATCTTAAAGAAAGGTTAAATGTTTATGGTTTAAGTGATGTGATTGTTAGATCCGCTGCTGATTTAGCCGGAGAGAATTTTATTTTGATTGAAATGGCCGGAGTAACCGAAGAAGAGGTTAAAGATTTATTGGCAAGACAGGGCAAGTTTGAAGCGATGATTGGTAATGAAACGGTTTTCTTTGGTGGCAAGAAAGATATTACTTATGTTTGTCGAAGTGCCGATTGTTCAGGGATTGATCCTAATCAAGGTTGTTTTAGAAGTGGCGATGGTTATGCTTGTCAGTTCTTTTTTGCAATTACTTTAAGTCCAGAAGCGGCGCAGAGGCAAGCAGATTTAACTAAAAATTTAGAAATTCTGACAGAAGAAGGAGAAGGTTATCTTAGTGAAGATTTATTACTTTTCCTGGATGATGTTGAAGTAGATAGTTTACGAATCGGGGCGAGTTTGAAAGGACGGGCAACAACAAATATTCAAATTTCTGGTTCTGGGGTAGGGGGGACGCAACAAGAGGCAGTAACCAATAGCTTAGCGAACATGAAACGGTTGCAGACAATTATTATTACTGGTAGCTTACCAGTGAAATTAGAAATTGTTAAGATGGATACAGTTTCACCGTCTTTAGGAAAAGAGTTTATGGATAATATTTTATTTGTAGGGTTATTAGTTATCCTATCCGTGGTTACGGTTGTCTTAATAAGATATCGAAAAGTGAAAGTGGTCCTGCCGATGGTACTAACACTTATTTCGGAAATGGTCTTGATTTTAGGGTTTGCGGCTTTTGTTGGTTGGAATTTAGATTTAGCGGCAATTGCAGGAATTCTTATTGTAGCGGGTACGGGAGTTGATCACTTGATTATTATTACTGATGAAACGATTAAAGGTGAGTTAATTTTTGATTGGAAAAAGAGAATTAAAAATGCGATGTTTATTGTTATCGGTGCTTACTTAACAACGATGTCAGGAATGTTACCATTATTATGGGCGGGAGCAGGATTGTTAAAAGGGTTTGCTTTAACGACGATTACAGGAATCTCTTTTGGAGTGTTGATTGCTCGACCAGCGTACGCGGCAGTTATCGAAATTTTATTAAAGGATGATTAAGTTGTTAGTATAATTATAAAAAATGAGTGATGGACTAGTCATTAACGAGACCCAAAAAAAAGCGATTATCTTGATGATCGTTTGTACTTTATTTACTTCTCTTGGGCAGATTTTATGGAAACTTGGTTTGGTTGAGATTAATTTCAAGATGCCTTTGAGTATCTTTAATTTACCCTTTATGTTAGGGTTTGTTGCTTATGGAGTGGGAACGATTTTAATGTTGCTTGCTTTTCGAAGAGGAGAGTTAAGTATTCTTTACCCGATTGCAGCGACTAGTTATGTCTGGGTTAGTTTAATTTCGCCAGTTTTATTTCCGCACGATTTTATGAATGTTTGGAAATGGTCAGGGGTAGTGGTTATTTTAATTTCGGTAAGTTTGTTAGGTTATGGTAGTGTTAAAAAAACAAGGCCAGCAAGGGTGAGAGTTGATGGTTGAGTTCATACCTTTATTGTTGGTGTTGGTGGGATCGTTCATCGGAGCGATTGGCACGTTTATTATTAAAAAAGGAACTAATAAACATAATTTTTTTCGGTTATGGAAAAGTAAGTATTTATGGGGAGGGTTTGTTTTTTATGCAGTTTCAGTATTGCTTTACATTATTGCTTTAGATCAGGAAGAGTTAAGTGTGCTTTATCCTTTAGTTTCCACTGCTTACATCTGGACAACTTTATTTTCGGTTAAGTATTTAGGAGAAAAAATGAATAATTATAAGTGGTTAGCATTAGTAGGAATAATTATTGGAATTTCTTTGATTGGAATTGGTAGTTAAGAACTGGTTGTATTTCTATTTTTTTAAATTAATAATTAAAGTATCGATTAGATAAGGTAGGATAAAAGCAACTACAAAAATAATTGAGATTATCCAGAGATCATGGGGAGGGTTATTAACTTTTAAATCGGCAATAAAACGGTTGGAAACAAAAACCATAATCAAAATGTTAGAAAAGGCAAGTATAGGAATAATAATGCCCGCGAGAAGATGGTGTTTCTTTCCTAAATGACCGATGTCCATAATTAAAAAGTTGTAAAGGAAACCAATCATTCCAGCGAGAAGAATAATAATACTGTAAAGGACCCACTGATTTAGGACGATTAAAAAAGGGATTAAAATTAAAGAAACAATGAGATTAGCAAAAATGATCACAATTAAAGCACTCCAAAAAACAATCTTAGAGAAATGGGCGTCGTGATGTTTAGGAGTATCGATAATAGAGGCAGCTTTTTTAATATCTTTCTGGTTCCAGCCTTTTTTAATTAAATCAATCTGTTTCATTTTGACATAAGTAAGAAGCAATTTTTTGGTATTGTTTAGCAGGAGCTGATTTTGGGAAAAGATGATTAACTGGCATTCTTTGATGCAACGATTTACGCATTTTTTTATGTTGTTGAATATTTCCAATAATTGGATGGCTGAGTATTTTTTCAATCTCTTCTGGTTTGAGTTCGTGCTTACCCCGATTACTCATGTTTAAAATTATTCCAGCAATGATGTTATTATGCTCTTCAGCCAATTTTATAGTTTTGAGAGCGTCCATGACAGAACTTAAGTTAGGGTTGACAACAATAAGCGCTTCATCAGAATTTTTAAGTACATGGCTTACTTCTGCTCCTAAACCACTAGGAGAGTCGATCAAAACAAATTCTGTTGTATCGTCAAGATGTTCAAAGATCTCACTTAATTGGTGAGAATTATTTTTTTGTGATTCTTGATAGGCAGGAGAAGCGGGGATGAAATTAATCCCACTATCATGTTGATAAGTAATCTCTTGTAAAGAAGATTCTTTACGTAAGAATTCATTTAAAGTTTTCTCTGGATCGATAAA
>JAHJDQ010000210.1 GCA_018812355.1 Nanobdellota archaeon
TGAATGCAGACATAGAGACACGATTATCGCCTCTCTACTGCTTTCCTTATCAAAATTAGATATTGTACACAAGTTAAAAAAAAATTACGAGGTGATGTCTTAACAGGAATAGAGACTCATTCTTATGTCGGAGTTTCAGCTGAATAATAAAAAACTTGACAAATTGAATAATATGTCGTATATTAATATTTAGTGCGTAAATTATACTTTTGACGATATATCCTACACATTTCATGCTAATCATGCAACATGCCTTAATAGACTTATTTTGTTTTAAGTTAAATATTATGTAATAATAACTATTCA
The DNA here is from genome assembly GCA_018812355.1 of Nanobdellota archaeon. Lineage (GTDB taxonomy): Archaea > Nanobdellota > Nanobdellia > Woesearchaeales > GW2011-AR9 > JAHJDQ01. Next base: position 307 of record JAHJDQ010000210.1, read on the forward strand.
GCCCGAATTCAGATAGTGTCCCGGAATAACTTAAATCAGCAGTGGCAAGCCCTGCAGCTACAACGCGAACCACACAAAAGGCGACCGCAAGGGTCGCAGCTACAATGCCAAACCACGCATAGGTGATCGCATCGTAGCTGCAGGGCTTGCCCCTGCTGACACACAAGGCGACTACAAGGCGACAGCATCTCTAGGGCAGGGCCGCAGATGCAATGCCAACCACGCACCAGGTGCTCACATCGTAGCTGCAGGGCTTGCCCCTGCTAAAAGGAAGACAATATTTGAAATGAAATATCGAAAACATGTAAGGCTTTCTTCAGAACTTTATACAAGACAAGGTTGGTATTTTGTAACATTGGTATCTCGAAAAAGACAGAATTTATTTACTGAACAGATTAAGACTATCCTTGAAGATGTATTGAAAGATATTCCAAAGATGTTTTTAGGCTGGGAGATAGATTTTTTTGCAATAATGCCAAACCATCTGCATTTTATTTTATTATTCAAGAACAGCTGCATGGTGACAGAAGTGCTACCACCTTGTCCCTGCCCTTTAAGCAGCATAGTAGGGGCATACAAATCTCTCGTTTGTAAACGGCTAAGAGAGGAAATGGATATAAAAAAATCACCGTGGCAGTTGAATTATTATGAGCATATTATTAGATCTGAGGAAGAATTGAGGAATATACGGTTATATATTAAAGCTAATTTATTTGAAGAGTCCATTGATTGGAAACAAGTGGAAAATTATGTGCTATAGCTGCAGGGTGACAAGGGCGTTACCCCATTGTTCATGCCAATAAGCGACCGCAAGGGTCGCAGCTACAATGCCAACACGCATAGGTGCTCGCATCGTAGCTGCAGGGCTTGCCCCTGCTGACACACAAGGCGACTACAAGGCGACAGCATCTCTGGCAGGTCGCAGCTGCAACGCCAATGCACGCAAAAGGCGACCGCAAGGGTCGCAGCTACAATGCCGACGCGCACAACAGGTGATCGCATCGTAGCTGCAGGGCTTGCCCATGCTGACACATAAGGTGACTACAAGACGACAGCATCTCTGGCAGGTCGCAGATGCACTGCCAACGCACGCAAAAAGCGACCGCAAGGGTCGCAGCTACAATGCCGACGCGCACAACAGGTGATCGCATCGTAGCTGCAGGGCTTGCCCATGCTGACACATAAGGCGACTACAAGACGACAGCATCTCTGGCAGGTCGCAGATGCACTGCCAACGCACGCAAAAAGCGACCGCAAGGGTCGCAGCTACAATGCCAACACGCATAGGTGCTCGCATCGTAGCTGCAGGGCTTGCCCCTGCTGACACACAAGGTGACTACGAGGAGGCAGCATCTCTATCAGATCGCAAGCTGCAACGCAAACATGCCGCAAAAAGCGACCGCAAGGATCGCAGCTACAATGCCAACACGCATAGGTGCTCGCATCGTAGCTGCAGGGCTTGCCCCTGCTGACACACAAGGCGACTACAAGGCGACAGCATCTCTGGCAGGTCGCAGATGCAATGTCAACACACAGAGAGAGCAAGTGTCTGTATTCTATATTCTGAAAATAATCAAAGGAGGTCATTTGCTATGGCAACCAAACAAAGCACCCCACAGGGGGCAACGGTTATTGAGGATGCAATAGATGCCAAGCTTCTATTGCAAGTTTTAACTGCGGTAAAGAAGGGTGATTTTGCCATGCGTCTTCCACTTGACCAGACAGGTATTTGTGGAAAAATCTATGATATGTTCAACGATATTATTGAGATGAATGAGCATATTACCAATGAGATTGACCAGATTAGCACTATTGTTGGAAAAGAAGGAAAGCTCTCACAGCGTGTTTCTCTTCCTAATGCTATGGGTTCGTGGAGTAAAAATGTAAACGGTATTAACACCCTTATCTCTGATTTGGTACAGCCAACAATGGAAATTGCACGGGTTATCACACAGGTTGCAAAGGGTGATTTAACTCAGAAAATGCCGCTTGAGATTGAAGGACGACCAATTACAGGAGAATTCCTGAAGACAACAAAAACAGTTAATACTATGGTTGATCAGCTTAGCACCTTTGCCTCTGAGGTTACAAGGGTGGCAAAAGAGGTTGGTTATGAAGGCAAATTGGGTGGTCAGGCA
>JAHJDQ010000053.1 GCA_018812355.1 Nanobdellota archaeon
AAAACAGAGTTAAATTTGGTGAGTATAGCACACAACTTAAAGAAAGTGTGGATGAATATGGAAAGAGTTAGAAAGGGGAGAAGTGTTGCTAACTTGCTGAGAAGTTATTATGTTGTAGGAATGAGGTTATGACCCAGCCTGCAAGATTTACTCTCAAAACTTTTTTATAATTTAACCCTTTAACAGACAACATGGATAACAACTTTATCAGATCGATTATTTTCCTCATCCCAGGTTTACTGCTAATCTTTTTCCAAGACAAATGAGCAAGCTTCCTAATTATGTCTTTGCAAAACTCCGTATTAAGTACAAAAAAAGAGATGTCAAAAAATCTTATCTCTATCTTGGAATAATTTTTCTCCTTATTTCAATAGTACTATTTATCTATGTAATGGTTAATTAGTTACTTTTTCTTCTTTTTCCTACCTTTCTCTAACCAGTTCTTGGTTGCCCAAAATACTACTGAAAACACAAAACTACCTAAAATAAAACCGACTCCTTTCAAAGCCCACCAACCTACTCCTCCTGATCCTGTCATTTTAATATCACCTCTTTTATACATTAAGACGAACGCTTCACCATCTCAATTTTTAGTAAAGGAAGTAAAAAAAGATTATAAATGTTTTTATTTTATACTCCTATCTTTTTTCTTTAAACGCCGATCATTAAGCATATAAGCTGCTTCTCTTCCATGCCATCCTAAATTATGACAAATAACCTCGCCCAAATAAATTCTTTCTCCTGTTCTTTTCTCTGCCGCCATCTCTTGATGATATTGACTACCAACTCGATGTCTACTCAGCCACTTATTTGCTTTATAATATTCTCGAACATTAACTGCCGTAAAGGTTAAGGCAATCACTTCCAGAGCTTCATAAAATGTCATTTTAAGCTCACCTCAATCTCCATTTATAAAATTTACCAAAACTTTTATAAACATACGCACTTATACACACGAATATGTATACTTTAACCAAGAAAGACATCATCGCTTTCAACCAAGAAGCAGGTGAAGAAGGAAAATTCAACAATGAAAGTAGCTTAGATTTTGCTTTAAGTTTAGCTAAAACAAAGAAAAATTGGCTCTATGAATTAAGCTATTTAAGCAGAAGTTTATTGGTTGATCATGTTTTCAGAGATGGTAATAAACGCACTTGTTTATTAACAATAGTGTACTATCTAGAAAAGAACAACAAAAAATATGATCGGGAGAGATTATTAATGTTAATCAAAAAAATAGCCAAAAACAATATCACTAATCCCTTAATGATCATGAGGATGATTTACAATGTTACCCAAGAAGGAAATAAAACAACTAGCCGAAAAGAATAGAGATTTGTTAGAAGCTCTAGAAGAATTTGATCGAACGGGGCAGCTAAGTAGGGCTACCTATAAAGAAAGAGTAAATTTTACTATTGATATGGGTGTAATGAGAAAACTACGTACATACTGCCAGAAGAATAACTTAAAGATGAGTAATGTGATAGAATCACTGATTAAAGAAAAACTCAACTAAACTTTTATAAACTCCCGCCTAAAATAGACTAAAGCTGAGATCACAATAAGTGTAAGCTAAAAAGGCTTTTAAGTCTCGGGGAGATAATAAAATGGCAGAATATAAATTAGTAATTGGTTTAAAAAATGGCAAGTGTGTCCAAAAGGAAGTAAAATCTCCTGAAGCAGACGCTTTCTCAAAGAAAAGTATTGGCGAAACAGTTAAAGGCGAAGATTGTGGTATGCCTGGTTATGAATTTCTGATCACAGGAGGATCTGATAAGTGCGGTTTTCCGATGCGTAAAGGAGTCCAGTTTCACAGAAAAAAAGTTATGATTGGTCAAGGTGTTGGCTTCTCAGGAAAAACAAGAACGAAAAAAACGCAGAAAGGTCTTGAAAAAAGAAGAACTGTCTGCGGCGAAAGGGTCACTAGTATCATTAGACAAGTGAACCTGAAAGCAACTAAAGAAGGTCCAACTTCTTTGGAAGCAGCCAAGGCAGAAGCAAAACCAGAACAATAAACTTTTTATACTTGGTTTTTTTACCTATTCTATAAATGGACTTTAAACAGCAACTGAATCAAGTAAACCAGAAAATTAACCAGTTCTTTAGCTTTCTTACTAACAAACTTAAGAACTATAAGAATCTCAGTTTGGGAGAACAGATTGCCTATCCCGCGATTGCTGCTGGTTTCCTGTTAATCTTGCTTTCCATAGTCTTATTCATAATTTAGAGGTAAATTCAAATGGCAAAAAACGAAAAAGTGGAAAAAATTTTAGATGAGATCGGCGAAAGAAATTCTGCCGATCATTTATTGAAGTTAAATTCTGAAGAAGAAACTATTGAAAAAACCAGTTCTAAAAAAACTACAAAAGAAACACCAACCAAAAAACATGCCAAAAAACAAACTGAAAAACATCCAGAAACACCAATCAAAGAACAAACTAAAGAACAAATAGAAAAACCTAAAGCTAAACCTGTTCATCAAATTAAAGATAAATTAAACCATGGTTTCATGGATGATGGTTTTACGCTCAAAATTAAACCAAAAATTATTATTAAATGGGTCGTCTTACTCTTAATTTTTGTCAGCGTATTTTATTTAGGTAGATTAACTGCTGCTCCTGGCACAACTATTTTAGAAGAAACTCCTATCATTAAAGAAGAAACTTCTTTCATTACTAGTCTCTCTGGCTTCTTTACTAGTATTATCCCTGACCTGGGTTCTGAAGAAGTAGAAATGACTACTGAAGATTCTCCTACAGAAGAAACTACAGTAGAAGAAACAACTGAAGAAGCAGCTGAAGTAGAACCAGAACCAGAAACTACTACTGAAGCAGGAGAAGATGAAGATGTCGTCACTACTTACAGTAAAGTTGAACTAGAGTTTCAAGACATCACTGCAGATTGGAAAAACACTTGGGGCAAGATTACTAAAGTTAAGTATAAGATCACTAATGGTGAGCTGGGCACAATCAAACCGGACCATTTCATTATGATTGTTGATGGCTACACTGAAGATTTTGAACAGAAAACTATTCCTCTGCCAATCTCTTCCCAAACGATTCGTTCCGGAACTGCTGTTTCAACTCTTGCTAATGTTCCTAGTGGCTTTGCCTATAGTCCGATTGAGGTTGGTGATATTAATAATGCCATCATCACTTTACAGCTCTATGATGTTTCTGGTAATCTGATCGATGCGAAGAGTAAACCTTTCGATTTAGAAAGTTAATTTTTTTCCTTTTTTTCTATTATTCTAACACCTTCTTCTCACCAGAATATAATCCCATTTTACTCATTTGGGTATACTGTGGCTTAGTTAGAGTAAGATAACTTAACTCATAGCCTTTTTCCTTCAAACTAGAACAAACCTGATCTACGCTTCCAGAATCAATCTGCTCGCCAATCAATAGCACATTTGCCTTACCCTTGCCCTGAGACCCTTGCAAAATAATCTCTTGCACACCCTCCAGCTCCTTAACAGCCTTAACAAATTCCTGCAACCCATCAAAATCTTCCTTAAACAACTCCTGTAAGAAATCAACCTTCTCATTTTTCTGGCAAGAATATACTTTACTATTCTTCCACTCTCTTCTGCGCAGAACATCCATCTCTAACAACTCTTGAAGAATTCTAAATGTTGAGGTAATCGCTACCTCACTCTTCAAAGCAATCTCCTTTAGATAAAGTTCATCAGCAGAATTCAAAACAACTCTTAATACTGCCGCTTTCTTGCCATCAATCAAATTAGCGAGCACCTCTTTCTTAACCATAATGAAAAGTAAATTTTTTACCTTTATATTGATTTCGTTTTTGGAAAACAGATTCCAAAAATGAAATTAGTTAATTATATATACTAAATTAACTTAACTATCTTAAAAAATGGGTGATATTTTAGATTTAATCAAAGAGAGAAGGAACATTAAACAGTTTCTCCCTAAGTTTGTTTCTTGGGAAATTATCTCTAAAGTGCTTGATGCAGGAAGACATGCACCTAGTTCTGGTAATCTTCAGAACTGGAAATTTATTGTTATTATTGAATCTGAAATAAAGCAAAAAGTGGCCCAAGCAGCCTATGAACAGTATGAAATTGCTTTGGCTGGCGCTTTAATTATTATCTGTGCCGAACCAGAAAAAGCAGAAAGATATTATGGTTTAAGAGGAGAACGGCTTTATACTATTCAAAATTGTGCTGCTGCAATGCAAAATATGCTGATCGAAGCCCACTCTTTAGGTCTTGGCACAAGATGGATCGGTGGCTTTGATGAAGAAGAAATTAAAGCTATTTGTAGTATCCCCGAAGAGGTTCGACCGCAAGCAATTATCGCTTTAGGTTATCCTAAAGAAATTCCTCCTAAACCGCCTAAATATCCTTTAGAAACTGTTGTTTATTTTCACCGCTGGCGCAATAAACTCCGTGATCCTGCTAAATACATGAATGATATTGCCGTCATTTTAGCACGTAAAGCCGAAAAGGCAAAAGAAGTCTTCCAAAAAAGTTCTCAGTTTGTCGTCGATACAGCAAAAGAAAAAGTTAATCAAATTCGTAAAAAAGAATAGGTTTTTATTATGCCAATGCATGCTAAAAATGCGTTTAACCACGCATTTTTATCATTTTTTCGTGACAAGCAAACTTTATATAGTTGCTCATAATTACAAAAAGAATTAGGGTTTGGGTTTTTGTTGACGTCTGGTAAACATCAACAAAATTGTTTGTTTGTAAATGGTAAGTTTGTTCTATGGTATTTATTAGGTATTGGTATACACTTGGTTTTGATTTGTTCTAGATGTAGTAATATCCTACTCATATATAATATTTTGTATACTACAGAATATATATCGGGGAAAAAGAGTGAAAAAATTGAGGTGGTGTAAAAATGGAATTTATCGTGGAAAAAGCGCTGGAGAATATGCCAGCACAAAATGAATTTGAGAATATGAACCAAGCTAACATTAGAGTTGTTGGCGTGGGCGGAGCTGGTAACAACATGGTTGGCTGGCTTTACAAAAAAGGTATTAAAGGAGCAGAAATTATTGCTACTAATACAGACTACCAACATTTGGGAATAACGGGAGCAGATCGTAAATTCTTAATTGGAAAAGATTGTACCCGTGGTTTGGGTTGTGGTGGTTTTCCTACCAGAGGAGCAGAAGCAGCTCAAGAATCCATGAGCGAAGTTAAAGAATGTATGAAAGGTTCTGATATGGTTTTTGTTTGTGCCGGAATGGGTGGCGGAACAGGAACTGGAGCATCTCCAGTAGTAGCGCAAGTAGCTAAAGATACTGGTGCAATTGTGATCGGAACAGTAACTATGCCCTTTAACATTGAACGAGCTCGTTGCGATAAAGCTGAGTTTGGCTTACAACAACTAAGACAAGTTTGTGATACTGTAATTGTAATTGATAATAATAGATTGGTCCAAATTGCTGGTAACCTACCAATTCAACAAGCTTTTGCTGTTGCCAATGAACTTATTGCTACCATGATTAAAGGGATTGTTGAAACGATTGCCGTACCAAGTTTAGTTAACTTAGACTATGCTGACGTTAAAGCAATCATGAGTAATGGTGGAGTTGCTGCTATTGGTGTTGGAAGTTCAGATACTAACAATAGGGTAGACGAAGCTGTTAAAGG